>DATGSX010000001.1:0-17800 GCA_035302145.1 Flavobacteriaceae bacterium
TGGAGAAGCCTGTTCTACCGTACCTCTATTTAGAAATAGAAAATAATTCTGTTATACTTTATTAAATACTTTCGGCCAAAATATATAAATATTGTATTTTGGCCCTTATATTTAAACAATCCACTATGAAAAAGATTTTATTTTTAAGTATTCTACTCCTCGGAACCATGACTATATTCGCCCAAGAAGAGGACGAAGCAGAGGAAAAAGATAAAAACGGATGGCACAATGAAGGTGCTATAGCTCTAATGTTTAATCAAGCAGCATTTAACAATGATTGGACAGGTGGAGGAACAACAAACTACGCGGCAAACTTAAAATTTAATTACGACTTTAACTATCGGTACAACAAATTAACTATAGACAATAGAGTACTCGTAGATTACGGTCTCACTAAAAACAAAGGGGAACAATACAGTAGAAAGACCAACGACCGAATAGAACTCAACTCCATTATAGGTACTAAAGTATCCGATACCAATTGGTATTACTCTTTCTTCCTTAACTTTAAAACCCAGTTTACAGATGGTTATGATTATAAGAAAGAAGATGACGTTTTAATACGAACTCGAAAAACCGACTTTTTCTCCCCAGCATACTTACAGTTTGGACCAGGTATGTTATGGAAAAAGAATGATAATTTAAAAGTAAACATTTCTCCTTTTGCAGCTCGAATAACTTTTGTTGATAAAGATTTTACTAGAGTAGAAGATGATCCAGAAGCAATCGCTGAATTTAATAAGAAAAAGTATTTTGGAGTTGAAGCAAACGAGTCTACTAACTTCGAATTAGGTGCCTCTATAAATGCCTATGCTAAATTTGATATTGTTAAGAATGTAAGTGCAGAAAATGTTCTTGCTGTGTATAGTGACTATCTAGAAAAGCCACAAAACTTAAATATTGATTATACGCTGAATATCAACATGAAAATCAACGATTACATGTCGGCCAACCTTACATTTCAAGCGATATACGATGAAAATGCAGTTGCTGCAGTACAGGTTAGAGAAGCACTTGGTATAGGGTTTAATTATTCGTTATAGCAAATAATTAGCCAGCTCTATATAAAAAAATGTCCTTCGTATAATCAAAGGACATTTTTTATTCCTCTTCCCAGTAATCAGGATATAAGAAGTCGTTATATGGGAATCTAGTTACGTGAATCTCTCTGACTTTACGATATAATAATTTTCGAAGACTATCCATATTTTTACCAGTAGTTGCAGAGATAAATACTACATCATCACCTAGTTTATTCATCCATGTTTTCTTCCAATCTTCAAGGGTATAATGATCCTTGGTTGGCTCGGTTATTAAGTCATCGTCCGAGATTTTTTTATACTTATATGCATCCACCTTATTAAAAGCCAAAATAGAAGGTTTGTTTGAACTATCGATTTCGGCCAATATTTTATCAACTGAAGCAATATGATCTTCGAAAGATGGATGTGAGATATCGATTAAGTGAACCAACAAATCGGCTTCACGAACTTCATCTAAGGTACTTTTAAAAGCATCTACTAACTGGGTGGGTAATTTTCTAATAAATCCAACCGTATCGGTAAGCAAGAATGGTAAGTTTTGAATAACCACCTTTCGCACCGTAGTATCTAAAGTTGCAAAGAGTTTATCTTCTGCAAAAACCTCTGACTTACTCAAGACATTCATTAGGGTTGACTTTCCAACGTTGGTATACCCAACAAGCGCCACACGGACAAGAGAACCTCTATTTCCTCTTTGCACTTCCATTTGCCTGTCGATTTTAACAAGTTGGTCTTTTAATCGACTTATCCTATCACGTACTACCCTTCTATCTGTTTCAATCGCCTGTTCCCCTGGACCACGCATTCCAATTCCACCACGCTGTCTATCTAAATGCGTCCACATTCCGGCCAGTCTAGGTAACAGATATTCATACTGAGCTAACTCAACTTGTGTTCTAGCATAGCTTGTCTGAGCTCGTTGCGCAAAGATATCTAGGATAAGATTAGTGCGATCTACGATTTTACAGTTTAATATTCGCTCAATGTTATTAATCTGAGCTGGGGATAGCTCATCATCAAAAATTACGGTATCAATATTATTTTGTCTTACATATGTACGGATTTCCTCAATTTTTCCAGATCCAATAAAAGTTTTTGGATTTGGGTGGTTTAATCTCTGAACAAACCTATTCAACACTTTACCACCTGCGGTAAATGCTAAAAACTCTAACTCATCTAAAAACTCTTTTGATTTCTCCTCATCCTGATCGGGTGTAATCAACCCTACCAGAACTGTTTTTTCGTACTCTTCTGTAAAATGTTCTATCATACCTACAATATCGGTATTCAAAAGTACATCGTAAAATAAAAACAGAGAAAACTTATAGGCTTTCTCTGTTTTTAAAAAATACTTTTATGTGATTAATTAAAATTAATAATTAATCACAATTTCCATCTACATCACAACTATTTCCGGAGATAATCTGCATAGGCTTTTCGTCTTCTTTGTAGTAATGCCATGACTTCTTTAAAGCGTTTAAGAAAGCTTCTGTAGGCTGTGCACCAGAAACTGCAAACTTCTTATGCATCACGAAGAAAGGCACACCAGAAACTCCTATATTCCTTGCTTCCATTTGATCTTGACGTACTTCATAGGCAAAAGCATCGGAATCCAATAACTCTTGAATCTCCTTCTTATCTAGCCCTACTTTCACTCCCAAGTCAATTAGCACCTGATTGTCGTCAATATTCTTTCCATCGGTAAAATGCGCCTCAAATAAAGCCTCAGTAAGTTTATCGGCCATTTCCTTACTCTTAGAATTGGCTAAATGGGTTAAGCGGTGTGCATTTTTAGAATTTGCTGGGATAGAATCATCCATATTCATTTCCAAACCAACGTCTTTACCCATTTGTTTTACCTGAGAAAACATCTGCTCTACTTGTTGTATTGGCATACGTTTATTAGAGGCTAAATACTCTAAGCTAGAAATAGAAGTATCCGTTTTTAATTCAGGATCTAATTCATAGCTTTTCCAAGTTACCTCTATCTCATCCTTATGCTCAAACTGCGAAAGTGCTTTTTCGAAATTTTTCTTTGCGATATAGCAAAACGGACAACGAACGTCCGACCAAATATTTATTTTCATAGTGTTTAATTTTCATTTTATTGCTGCCCTATATGATGAGGGCGTACAAAGTAGTCGTAAAAAGCACTGACTTCTTACATGTGGCATAATTAAATGAGGAAGTATAAAGCTTTAGCTTTTGAAGAATATGCGACTTTTGATAACTGTTACAAGATTCAAACAAAGAGAAATTGAATCTAATTCTTTAATTAAGTTACAAAAGTTTGACAAAAACTTGAATTGTGGCAATAAAAAAAGGGTTACATCTCTGTAACCCTCTGATAATCAATGCTCCTCTTGCTGGACTTGAACCAGCGACCCCCTGATTAACAGTCAGGTTTTATGCACAAATCAAACAAACACCAAAACTAAAGAAACATACTGTAAAGCTAGTATTTACGCACGATAGAAGGAAAATCATTTATAGGTTGTTTGTTGTTACTTTGCGTTATTATGTTAACTTTGTGTACAACATTGTGTACAACATGGATTTAAAAGCAGAATAATATGAAACGTATTAGTGTAGGATTTAATCTAAATAGACAAAGGCAAAAAGAAGACGGTACATATCCAGTAAGGTTAAGAATAACTTTCAATAGAAGGCGAAAATATTACACTACTGGAATTGATTTAACTGATGAGGGATTTAAAAGAATAACCAAAGGCGAAAGGTTTTCAAGAGATGAGCGTGAGATAATCAGAAAACTTGACAAATATAAAAGTAAAGCCTTAGATGTTGCTGAGAGTTTACACGTTTTTACCTTTGAAGCGTTTGAAGATGCATTCTTTGAGAATAGGAATATAAACAAAAGTGTTTCCTATGCGTTTGATAAGTATATCGAATCTTTACGGCTACAAGATAGGATTGGAACCGCTGAAAGTTATGGTAATGCAAAAAGCAGCTTAGAGAGTTTTAAAAAGAATTTAGAATTTGCTGAGGTTACACCTAACTTTTTAAGAAGGTACGAAAACTGGATGCTAGAAAACAATAGGAGTATTTCCACCGTAGGGATTTATTTGCGAAGCCTTAGAGCTATCTTTAATCAACAAGGCATTGATAAGAGCCTTTACCCATTTGGAAGAGGCAAATACATCATTCCGACAAGCAAGAATATAAAGAAGGCTTTAACCTTAGAGGAAATACAGAAAATATACCACTATACACCAGAGCCAAACACCTACGAGGAAATGGCACGTGATTACTGGATGTTTCTATTTATATCTAATGGAATGAATGTAAAAGATTTTTGTTTGCTGAGGTGGAACAATATCGAAGGCGATATGATAACCTATATTAGGGAAAAGACTAAACGTACAAACCAAGAGCAAAGACATATCGAAGTAGCCTTAAAACCAGAAACAAAGGAAATTATTAATAAATGGGGAATCCGATCAATTCAAAAAGACGCATTTATATTTCCACACCTCAACGACAAAATGAATGCGGAAGAGCAAAGAGATACCTACAAGCAATTAACTAAGGTTATTAATGATAATATGAAGCGTATCGCTCGAAAGCTAGATATTGATAAACCCGTTACCACATATTACGCTCGACATAGCTTCGCAACCATTTTAAAGCATTCAGGTGCTGGAATAGAGCTGATAAGTGAGTTATTAGGACATTCAGATTTAAAGGTAACAGAGAGCTACCTAAAGAGCTTTGCAAAAGAAGAGATACAACAAAAGACCGATGTTTTGACTATGGGATTAAAACAAGCTAAATAATAGTTTAAAACTTTTCTAAGATAAAAACCTCATCGACTGTAAATCAATGAATTGCGTCTTTCTTTTGCGAAAAACCAAGCAATGACAAGCAAATTGACAGTCTTTTTTAAGGAAAACAAAAGAAACGTATGTATATTTGTTAATAACAAAACAGGTCAAGGGATAGACGATTGCAGTCGCTTATCCCTTATTAAGTACCTGAATTTATTAACGGCTACTTACCGTTATTACTAAAAGCTTTATTTGACTCGACAGTCTATTGCTTTTGTATTTACAAAATTAAGTAAAATATAGTTTATGACAAAAAGTTTGTCAGTCTAAAAAATAAGAATGAATATTCTTTAACATATTGACGCAAAGAATAAGCTGTACAATTACTTGATTACAAAGTAAGTAGCCATAAAATTATATTTTTATGGAAGCTAAAAAGATACTTTCCAAGAATGAAGTTGCTGAGTACTTCGGCGTAACTATTCGAACCATTACCAACTGGACTACACAAGGAACGCTAAAACCGTTTAAAGTTGGTGGTTTAGTCTATTACAGATTAAAGGACATTGAAGCATTGTTCAACCCTCAAAATGCTTCTACCGATGAATAATATCATACTTCAAGGCATCACAGCCAAAGAATTGAGTAAGCTAATAGCTGATGAAGTTAGAAAGCACCTACCTACTCAAACACCCACCGAAGCAGAGCCAAAAGAAAAGCTACTTTCTGTAAAGGAAACAGCTGAATTTTTAGGACTAAGTACCGCAACCATTTACAGCAATGTATCACGTGGAACATTGCCACACATGAAAAGAGGTAATCGACTATACTTTTCAAGCTTGGAGCTGATGGAATACATCAAGGAAGGAAGGCAAAAGACTAATGCGGATATCGAAGCGGAAGCAGATTTACATTTATCAACTTTAAAAAATAAAAGGCTATGAATACATTAAGTAAACAGAGCCTTAAAGTTGGAAGTGCTAAGGCTAAAGATAACGAAATTTTATCAATAAGAGAGGAGTATTCACTCGATTCGGTTCCAGCGTTTATAAAAGACTGGAAAGCTGAATTTACTGAAAGAATGTTCCTCAAATCCAATTCCACACGTTCAAACTGGAATTATAAGTATGCAAAAAACTGTATTACACATTTTGAGCCATTAGATGAGCTATTAATCAAATACCTTGATTACTTAAAAACTAATCCTTTAAATGAGAACGATTATTTCAAGTATTGCGATGCTTATTTTAATGGCCAAAAGCTCGATACAAAGTATTTTAGGCATGATATAAGTAAGCTTAAAGAATACTATCAAGATATTGATAAGGAGCATAAAAGAGCTAAAGAAAAGAATCAGAAACCAATACCGTTATTCAGTCGCTTAGCTTGGGAGAGGTATGTTCTCTTTATGATGCTTAAAGAAAGTCGCTTGTATAAAAGCGAATACGATGAGTTATTTAATGTTTATGAAGAAAAGTATCGAGAATACAACCCGCTTGTAAATTCCCGATCGGTTTTGCGTGCAATATTACCGATTAAAATAATAGAGCATGATATCACACAAGCAAACCCAACCTTTATATTTAAAGAGCTTGGAATCAAGCCTTTTGATGTATACGCTAAACTTATGGCTTTAAAAAATATAAGTCGGAAGCAAGCAAAGAAAGAGTTTAATACGCTTATCAACTTACATAAAGATATTGAAGGAGGTTTAACCATTGATGAGGTAAGAAGTCGCTTATATCCAATTTATGGCAATCGTGTAAATGAAGTAATTACGGAAGAGCGATTCAACGAAAAAGGTCGGATGCAAAAGGATATGGCCAAACATGAAAAGGAAGCAATACAAGCGTTTGTAAACGCGAATAACCTAAAGAATTACGTACGGCTACATGATGGATTAATAGTATTTGATAAAGATGAATGCGAAGTGATGAGCATCGGAATTGTGAAGTTTGAAGTCAAACATATCACACCGCCAACAATCGTAAATAACAATTTTCTTTATTACAGATTTGGCACAAATGAAAAAGGTAATGATGAGCTTGTAATTAATCCGGATTTATATTCTAAGTTTTTTAAACAAGAAGGTTTTATTCGCTTATCGGAAGAGAATCGAGATGAGGTTTCCATTATAAAAAATGAAAATAAGGTTATCAATCGTTACAATTGGGAAACCGATACGATTCACTTTCTAAGCAATCACATCAACGAGAGCGACCCAGCTAAAATCTCAATGATTAGAAACTACATATCAACTGATTTAGGCCATATTAAAGGAGGTTTTAAGCTACTGGAAGGAGAACCCTTGAAATTGCACCGAGATACGAAAGAAGTCGTTTATATTCCCTTTAAAAATGGACTTGCAGAGATAACCTCCGATGAGGTTACTATGATTGATTATAGCAATGAGAACATAGGTTTCTTTATGGATTGTGAACCACTGGAACACAACTTCGAGTATTCAGAGGAAAGTGCAAATAAAAGCGATTTTAAAGACTTTCTATATAAGGCAATACTAGGAAGGGATGCGTATGAGATTACATCAAAGGAAAGCGATATTCTTATCTCATTTTGTTCTATGGTTGGTTATATGATTAGTAACTACAAAGACCCTTCCGAAACTCATGCGATAATACTTTCCGATGCTGGAGCTAATGAGGAATCAAGAAAAGGAGGAAGAGGAAAAGGAGTTCTACAAACCGCATTAACTAAAGTTCGACCGAGTATAACAAAACAAGGCGATTCATTTAAAACAGATTACACGCACAAGTTTGCAGACTTGCAAAAGGAGCATGATATTTTCGTTATTGATGATGTACCGCCAAACTTTAAATTTAACTCGTTTTATTCAGAGATAACGGGAGGAATAAATGCAGAGCGTAAAGGAGTGCAAGCGGTTCAAATACCTTTTGAATGGTCGCCAAAGTTTATATTCTCAACAAACTTCGCCTTCCGAGTAAATGAAGAGGATTCATCTACAACACGCAGGTTTTTAGAATATCAATTCACAGACTACTGGAGTGCAACCCATCGGCCAAAAGATGAGTATAAAGATAGTTTTTTCAATGATTGGGATTCTAAGCAATGGAATGCGTTTTATTCTTTTATAGTGGAATGCGTTCAACACTATTTAAACAATGGAGTTTCACAAATCGAATATGATAAAGCTAAAGATAATTATCTAGCTTATTTCCATAATGAAATTAAAGAGGAAATATTTGAAAAGGTATTTGTCCAAACCTTAAATAATAAATTCAAAGACGGAGTTTATAAATTTAGCACCACAGATTTTTGGAAGGAATACCAGTCAATGAGAATTGAAATTGGTAATACTAAGTTTTTAACCTACTACACAACTGGAACACATATTCAAGTTTACGCAGACCATCATCAATTGAAATTGGAACGGGATGAACGGGAAAAGCGATGGATTTATACTGGAAATATTAACCAAGACTTTAATAGTGATGAGATGCCTTTTTAATTATCTAAGTGGCACGGTGCTACTTACGTGCTACTTTCGTGCTAGATGTGAACCCCCGTGATTGTTGGCTGTGCTAGATGTGCTACATTTTTAAGTATTACGCACGCAAAAGAAAATAGTTTTTTTTAAAAGACTAAAGTCATATAGAAAAGAAAAGTAATATAATATTATAAATAAGGTGCTAATAAAGTGGCACAAGTAGCACAGCACACGCAAAAACCTATATATCAAGGCGTTACAAGTCGCTTCAAAGTAGCACAAAAGCGGAACGAATCCAGCACCGATGTAGCACAATTATAATTAACCAATTTATCAACCTAAATACAATCAAAAATGAACCTAAAAATTAAAGCAGAAACAGAGCGAACCATTAAAGAAATTAAGGAGTACGATTTTGAACGAATTGTAGTTTCTTTTAGGTCATTAAAGGCCTACGATAAAGACGGGAAAGAATACTATTTGAATAATGTTTCAAGAGGTGGATATTTCGACACCATAACAATAACAAAAGACGGCGTACAATATCCAAAGTTGAAAATAGATAAGTATCCAAAGTTTGATTAAAATAAAAATATTTAAGCCTATGAGAATATACGTACTCTCATAGGCTTTTATCATTTCCCTATTTACAAACCTAACAAAACCTAACATTTTCAAAATTAACCGAGTTACAGAATGTTATCATATGTTAGCAAGTTCCCTAATAATTAAGGTTATACCAATGGCACGAAATCCAACATTTCCGAGTTTATACGACAATGCTTTGCAGTTAAGTATAACAAGTTTAAAGAATGATAACTTTATACAATCTAATATACACCGCAAAGGTGTATCTAATTGGACTATTAAAGGCAAACATATTGCAAGTATAAACATAGAAGTTAAAACAGCTGATGCATACGGCTATATTATCCTAGATTATAGCTTTAACGATAAGCCAATAAGCTATAAAGTCGGATTAACTACAATAAAATCAAATTTAGGTAATGGCTTGATTTGGTATTTCGTTTGTCCAAAGACTAACAAGCGATGCAGAATCCTATACCAAATTAAAGGGATGTTTCTACACCGTGAAGCTTTCCCTAATGCAATGTACTACACACAAACACGATGTAAATTAATGCGACACCTAGAAACCAAGTTTGGCGATATGGTGGGAATACATCGTTTATACGATAAGATACACCAAAAGCATTTTAAGAAGTATTATAATGGAAAGCCTACAAAGAGGTATAAGAAACTAATGGAGCGAATCAATAAAGCCCAATCAATCCCGTACGATGTATATTTTCGTGAGTTTAACAAGTATATCCCTAGTGGTGTAAAGTCTAAGATGTAATATCATTGAATCATATCGCAGAATAAAATCGTTTTATCCTTAGTGTTACCTTAGTGTACCCTTAACGTAAACTTAACCCAGCACCAGCAGAACAATACCGATTAATACCGATTTGTAAAGGTTCCCTATACATTACGAAAAGTTCCCTTAATTCATAGATATAACAAGTATCTATATTTATTTGATTTGCCATAGACTTAACTTATAATAACCCTATGATATATTTTTGATTAAGCAAGTATAAAACACCTCAACACAAAGCGTATAAAAAGCAGTTAACAGAGGTTTGACGTACAACATTGTGTACAACATGGAAATAAAAAAAGCCTCTACATTTCTGTAAAGGCTTGATTATCAACGCTCCTCTTGCTGGACTTGAACCAGCGACCCCCTGATTAACAGTCAGGTGCTCTAACCAGCTGAGCTAAAGAGGAATTTTCAATATTTCTGTAATACTTTCCCATCTCTGGGACTGTGTTACGGATGCAAATATATATTAAAAAATATTACCTGCAAACAATATTGAAAGAAAAATTATTTTTTTAACCAGCTTTTGTTAGCCACTTATAAATATCGTTCCCATTTGCATACAGCACCAAAGCTATAAGTATAAAGAAACCAATCATTTGCGCGTATTCTAGCACTTTTTCATTTGGTTTTCTACCCGAAACCATTTCGTATAATAAAAATACTACATGGCCTCCGTCTAGTGCAGGAATAGGTAAAATGTTCATAAATGCAAGCATGATCGAGATAAGTGCCGTTCGTTCCCAAAACACCAACCAATTCCAAGTATCTGGGAACATATTTCCAATAGCTCCGAACCCACCTACTTGTGTGGCTCCTTTTTTTGTAAAGACATATTTAAACTGATTCCCGTAATCTCGAAGATTATTTAATCCCATGCTTATTCCACCAGTAATACTTTCGCCTATCCCATAGGTTTCGTTAGAAATAGCCTTCTCTAATGTATCTAATCCAAAAGAATAGATGCCAAACGTATCCTGTCCAGCTAAATCAATCGTCAAATTTACATCTTTACCGTCTCGAGATACTAATAAGCTATTCACCTCTCCTTTCATTGTATTCGATCGAACCTCATCCCAAAATTGAATTGGCGTATTATTTATTTCTTTTACAACATCGCCTTTCTTTATACCTCCACTAGCCGCAGGGTAATCGGCAAGAACTGTATCGATAACAGCAGGGATTCTAGGAACAAAAGGTTGCAAGGCATTAGCTGCAAACAACTTATGCCCAATATCATCGGGGATAGCCAGTGTTTCTATATCGCCACTCTGATGTAGTACTTGAACTTCTTTTACGTTTCTTAGTAATAAATACCTATTGATTTCCATGACATCAACAAGCTCCTTACCATTTACACTTACAATCTTATCTCCGTTTTGAAAGCCATAGTCCTGCATCAGCTCTGCTACAGCCAAACCATTAGGTAGGTTTTCATTTTTAATTACATCGCGTCCGTTAAAGTAAATTATACTTGCATAAATAATAAGTGCTACAATTATATTCATAGTAACACCACCTAACATAATAATTAAACGTTGCCAAGTAGGCTTACTTCGAAACTCCCATGGCTGTGGCGGTTTGGCCATTTGCTCTTTGTCCATGCTTTCATCGATCATACCAGCAATCTTTACATATCCTCCTAAAGGCAACCAGCCAATACCGTATACTGTTTCCCCTATTTTCTTTTTGAATAAAGAAAATTTAACATCGAAAAATAAGTAAAATTTCTCTACACGAGTTTTAAAAATTCTAGCTGGAATAAAGTGTCCTAGCTCGTGCAATACGATAAGTATAGATAAGCTTAACAATAACTGAATCGCTTTTACAGCAAATGGCGTCATAATAATAGTAAGTATAAATGATTTGCAAAATTACACTTTTAACTGAGCTAGTGCAAACTAGAGCTTTCTATTATTCTATTTTAATATGGTATTAGTAAAACGCCCCTCGTTATACCAGTAAAATATTGTAATTTTGCACATCCAATTCAAAGCTAGTTTTACTGATGTTAGATTTAATTAAAAGATTCCGCTTTATTGGAATTGTAATTTTAGTACTATCTGCAATCGTTATCACCACTATGATACGGATTGTTACCCCAAAAAGAGTACTTCCAGTTTACCAACCTTCGCAAGTAGACACCGAGTTGGTAGATACAACCATGCAGTACATCCGGAAATACCATAAAATTGCAGATTTCGCACTCCACAATCAAAATGGAGAACTTGTTACACAACAAGATTATGACGGGAAGATTTATGTAGCTGACTTTTTCTTTACTACCTGTCCAACGATTTGTGTTCCGATGAAAGATAACATGCTGATTCTACAAGAAGCACTTAAAGATAATGACAAGGTGCTACTCTTATCACATACAGTAACTCCAGAAATAGATACGGTAGAGCAATTAAGAAAATTTGCAAATGATCGTGGTATTATTGATTCAAAATGGAACTTGGTTACGGGCGACAAAAAGCAGATATACGACTTAGCTAGAAAGTCTTATTTAGTAGCCAAGGATGATGAGTTTAGCGAATATGATTTGATTCATACCGAAAACTTTGTCTTAGTTGATTCCAAGAAACGCATACGCGGATATTACGACGGAACGGACAAAGAGGCTATGCAGGAGATTTTAGAGGACATTGAAGTGTTGCTGCAAGAAGAAAGCGAGTCTGACGAGACTTAAAATCGGTTTCTTGAGACTATTATTAGCGTACAATCAGTTGTAAGGTTTCTCTACTTTGTTGGCGTAATAACACCTCATTTTCTTTTTCTATGGTTTTTCCTGTATCAGGTTGAAAGTGGCGAATAGTATAAAGTTTTACATTGGTATTATAACGCACACGGAAGTGTTTTTGAAGTTCCTCAAGTAGCTTCTCTAAGTTATCATACATATCGCTTACACACACGGTAAAACTAATAGCAGAGCTTTGAATTAAATTCACCTTCATTTTATACTTGTGCAAAAGCTTAAACACCTCTCCAATAGTATCTTCCATCATAAAGGAAAAGTCTAAAGCAGATAACGAAAGTAGCACTTGATTTTCTTTCAGAATAAAACATGGCACTTTTGGATCTATATCCTCGCCTACGCCCACACAAGTACCGGTTTGGTTTAGATCGGTAAAAGAACGGACATACAACGGAATATTCTTTCCTTGTAAGGGCTGTAGAGTTTTGGGATGAATTACTGTAGCCCCGTAAAAAGCTAACTCTATGGCTTCTTTGTAAGAAATACTTTTTAATAAAGTAGGGTTTTCGAAAACTCGTGGGTCTGCACTGTAAACTCCAGCTACATCTTTCCATATAATAACCGTATCGGCATCTAAACAATAAGCAAAAATTGCAGCAGTATAGTCACTCCCTTCTCGACCTAATGTAGTACTAAAACTATTTTGTTTTTCCGACCCTATAAATCCTTGGGTAATGGTGATACCCTCTCTATCTACCTGCGCTTGAATCGCTTTCATACTCTCCTCCCAATCCACCGTAGCATCTCTATATTTAGCATCGGTAATTATGCAATAGCGAGCATCTAGCCACTTATTCTGTACTCCATTTTCCTGTAAATACATGGAGACTATTGTAGTAGACAATAACTCCCCATAGCACACTACTTGATCGTAAACAAAAGCATGTTGTCCAGATTTATTGCTTTTTAAAAAGTATTCTAACTTAGAAAAGAACTTAGCTACTTCTGCATAAATAGGATGCATAGAATCTGGAAATAAGTCAGATAGCATTACCGAATGGAAGTCTTTGACCAATTGCAAGGGTTTTTGCCAATCTCTTTCTGGATCTAAAGCAGCATGAACCACCTCTTCCAGAGCATTGGTCATTTTTCCCATAGCGGAGATCACCACCAATAACGAATTGTCGGATTCGCTTTTTAGAATCTTTTTTAAATTTCGAACTCCTTCCGCATCCTTTATAGAAGCACCACCGAACTTATATACCTTCATCTAATCGAGATTTTTTAGAATTTGTATACGCAGCCAATTTTGGCTCGTGCATTTGCGCAAGGTACCAATCTTTAAGAATGCTCGCTCCAGATTTTTCATAAAAATCAATTGCTGGTTGGTTCCAGTCTAGCACTTCCCACTGCACTCTACGTACATTTTCTTTTTTAGAAAAAAGTAAGACTTCGTCATATAAAGCTTGACCAATTCCTTTACCCCTATATGATTGCGTTACGATTAGATCCTCTAAATGCACTGCTTTTCCTTTCCAAGTAGAAAACCGGAAGTAAAACAAAGCCATCCCTACTATTTCCCCTGAAACCTCGGCTACAATGCATTTATAAAAAGCATCCTCGCTAAAACCGTATTTATAGAGTTCCTCCTCGGTGACTTCCACAGCATCGGGTTCTTTTTCGAATATAGCCAACTCACAAATCAAGTTATATATTGCGGGAATGTCATCGGGCCGTGCTTTTCTGATGATAGTGTTCATAACTAAATAATTTAAAATACAAATATCGATGCTTTTCTTTAAATTACCGATATTTGCACCATATTCAAGAACACAACTTATTCTATGGAAACCAGAAAACAAACTCTTGGTGAGTTTATTATTGAAAATCAAGAAGAATTTAAATATTCCTCAGGAGAATTATCCCGACTTATTAACTCTATTCGCCTTGCAGCTAAGGTAGTAAATCACGAAGTTAACAAAGCAGGGCTTGTTGATATTTTAGGCTCTGTAGGAAGTGACAATGTTCAAGGAGAAGAACAGCAAAAACTAGATGTTTATGCTAATGAAGTTTTTATCCGAGCCCTTACCAATCGAGAAATTGTTTGTGGAATTGCAAGTGAAGAAGAAGATAGCTACATTAACATTCAAGGATTACACAACGACAACGAGAATAAATACGTAGTGTTAATCGACCCGTTAGATGGCTCTTCGAATATTGATGTAAATGTTTCGGTAGGAACCATCTTCTCTATTTACCGTCGTGTTACCCCACATGGAACGCCTGTAACCGAAGAGGATTTCTTACAACCTGGTAACCAACAAGTAGCTGCAGGCTATATTGTTTACGGAACCTCAACAATGCTAGTATACTCTACTGGATATGGAGTAAACGGTTTTACGTTAAACCCAGCTATCGGAACGTACTACTTATCCCATCCGAATATGCAGTTTCCAGAAGACGGAAATATTTACTCTATAAACCAGGGGAATTATGTTCATTTCCCAGAAGGGGTTAAAGAATATATACGATACTGTCAAGCCGAGGAAGACAATCGTCCATATACAGCTAGATATATTGGATCTTTAGTTTCTGATTTTCATAGAAACATGATAAAAGGTGGGGTTTATTTATACCCAAGCACAAAAGCCAATCCTAACGGAAAATTGCGTTTGCTTTATGAGTGTAACCCTATGGCTTTCCTTGCGGAACAAGCTGGCGGATTGGCAAGCGATGGTGCTAGGCGAATACTAGATATTCAACCAACAGAACTCCATCAACGCGTACCTTTCCTATGTGGAAGCAAGAAAATGGTGGAAAAAGCAGAGGAAATTTTTAGAAGATATTCCTAGCATAAATTTAACAACCAATTGAATAAAATTATAGCATGACTTAAATTTACCACTTGAGTCATGCTTTTTATTTCTATTTTATGAGTCTGAACAACATTAAGAACCTTTACCGAGAAGCAAAAGTAACCACTAGCTTAGATTTAGCACTACAATCTGAAACGCCTTCTAATATAGCAATGGAGGGTCTTGTAGGAAGTGCTACTTCTTTTGTTGCTGCAGCCCTATATGAAAAGACCAAACAGCCTTTACTTCTCATTTTAGAGGATAATGAAGAGGCTGCTTACTTTTTTAATGATTTAGAGAACATTTTAAAGAATGAAGCGGTATACTTTTTTCCTGCTAGTCATAACAGACCTTACCAAATAGAAGTAGTAGACAATGCTAATGTATTGATGCGAGCCGAAACCGTGCAAGCCATTCAAAACACAAAAGAATCGTTTATAATTGTAAGCCACGCTGAGGCATTATTTGAAAAAGTTTCGACTAGAAAGGAATTAAAAAAACATACTATAGCCATAGAGAAAGGACAAAACCTATCGTTAAGTTCCTTAAATGAAAAGTTATTTTCCTACCATTTCCATCACACCGACTTTGTGACCGAGCCGGGAGAATTTTCTGTTAGAGGTGGAATCCTAGATGTGTTTTCTTTTAGTCATGATAAACCATATAGAATCGAGTTCTTTGGAGATGAAGTAGATAGTATCCGAACCTTCGACATCGAATCGCAATTATCTATAGAAACAGTAGAGGCCATTCAGATTATTCCTGATTTAGCACATGGCATTACACAAACAAGTAGACAAAGCATATTAGACTTCTTACCAAAAGAAAGTGCTATCCTATTATCTAAGCAAGAAAATATAGTAGCCACCATTGATAAGCTGTACGAGAAAGCAGAGTCTATTTACCAAAAAGACCACGCAGACTCCAATACTATAAAGCGAACCGAACCAGAAGGCTTGTATATAACCAGTGCCATTCTATTGGAGCAATTAAAGAAACATCATCAAATACATATAGAGCCGAGTGGAGAGGGCCAATACACACACCGTATAGCCCATAAAACTAGTCCACAGCCTTCGTTTAATAAGCAGTTCGATATGCTTATTGACAATCTTAATGAGAATAAAAAAGAAGGATATTCAAACTATATATTTTGTAGCAATGAAACACAAGCCCACAGATTACAAGATATATTTGCTGATTCGAAAAGACAGATTTCTAAATACCAAACCTTATTTTTCCCAATTCATGAAGGTTTCGTAGACCCGAACACCAAAGTGGTGTGTTACACCGACCATCAAATTTTTGAGCGCTACCATCGATTTCGATTAAAAGATGGATACTCCAAAAAGCAAGCAATTACGCTTAAAGAACTTACTAGTTTACAAATTGGTGATTACGTAACCCATATAGACCATGGAATAGGAAGGTTTGCTGGCTTAAAGAAAATCGAGATCAATAATAAGGAGCAGGAGGCAATTAAGCTTATATATGGTGAGCGGGACACCCTTTATGTAAGCATTCACTCTTTACATAAAATAACTAAGTATAATGGTAAAGATGGAACCGAACCAAGACTTTATAAACTTGGTAGCCCAGCGTGGAAAAAACTAAAACAAAAAACACGTAAAAAAGTTAAGGAATTAGCCTTTGATCTTATCGAGCTATATGCCAAAAGAAAATTACAGAAAGGCTATGCTTTCGGTCCTGATTCTTATTTACAACATACTCTAGAGTCGTCTTTTATCTACGAAGACACTCCCGACCAATTCTCTGCAACCGAAGATGTTAAGCGTGATATGGAAAGCGAACAGCCCATGGACAGGTTGGTGTGTGGCGATGTAGGCTTTGGTAAAACAGAAGTGGCTATTCGAGCAGCATTTAAAGCAGTAGATAACGGGAAGCAAGTAGCTGTTTTAGTTCCGACTACCATCTTAGCTTTCCAACACTACCAAACCTTTATAGATCGTTTAAAGGGCTTGCCAGTAAGCATTAGCTATTTAAACAGATTTCGTACTGCGAAAGAGCGACGAGAAGTATTAGAAGATCTAGCTTCAGGAAAGCTAGACATCGTAATTGGCACCCATCAATTAACCAATAAAAATGTAAAGTTTAATGATTTAGGACTGCTCATTATCGATGAAGAGCAGCGATTTGGTGTAGCAACAAAAGATAAATTAAAGCTTATAAAAGAGAATGTAGACACGCTAACCCTAACAGCTACTCCAATCCCAAGGACCTTGCAGTTTAGCCTTATGGCAGCCCGTGACTTATCGATTATAAAAACACCACCTCCGAATCGTCATCCGGTCGATACGCAGAGCATACGTTTCTCTCAAGAAACCATTCGCGATGCGATTCACTATGAATTATCCCGTGGAGGCCAGGTGTTTTTTATTCATAATCGAGTGGAAAACATTCAAGAAGTTGCAGGCATGCTACAACGCTTGGTACCTTATGCAAAAATAGGTGTAGGCCATGGTCAAATGGATGGAAAAAAGCTAGAAGAGCTCATGCTGAAATTTATGAATAACGAATTCGACATTCTAGTTTCGACCACCATAGT
>DATGSX010000002.1:0-23122 GCA_035302145.1 Flavobacteriaceae bacterium
TTCTTTGTTACCTCGATAAAATGCAGTATTTTTAGTCCTCATAAATGGGTGGTTTAAAAGTATAATATTTGTGTCTAATTAATTCAAATATAAGACTTTACACCCATTTTTAATAGACTTAAATGAATATTTCGGGTTAAAATGGTTACGCCATTTTGCCTTAATTTTTCGAGCAGTTTTTCGATATGAACCACTCTGTAGTTTATCATGAACTCTTTTTTTGAAGGTTCAAAATGAGTGGATTCTTCCTCAAAAAGGCTCCATTGAGTAAAGCCTTTTTTTGATGGATTGCCTCCTTGATACCATTCGAAGTTTGTTCCCCAAGGGTCCGTATCTAAACCTAAATTAGCTTTATACCAAGCCTTCATTTTATCTGGATTTTTAGACTTAAAAAATATACCACCAACCCCAGTTACTCTTGGTTTATCATCACTCATAAATTTATTTTAGATTTTAATTGATTTGTCTTTTATACTAAAGGTGCACGCGGGATAACGGTTAACGTAAAATTTTATCCATCTTACGCCCTTTAGCTAGTTCATCTACTAATTTATCTAAATACCTTACTTGCTGCGTTAACGGATTTTTAAGGTCTTCGATTCTATAGCCACATATAACACCTTTAATTAAAGGAGCATTTGGATGTAAAGTGGCTTTTTCGAAAAATGTTTCGAAAGTAGCATTCTCTTCAACTAGCTTATCTAGTGCTTTTTTATCATAACCGGTTAACCATTCAATCACTTCGTGCAGCTCTTCTATGGTTCTTCCTTTTTTTTCTACTTTTGTGATGTAGTGCGGATAAACTGAGGCGAAGGTGAGCTTCGCAATTTGCTCATTGTGCTTAGTTGTCGTTTTCATAGTTTCAAAATAGTGCCATCTATTCTACTTGCTTCTTTCTTAATCGAAGATATAATTAACTAACGGTGTGGATACTGCAAATTAAGGCAGTGGTTGTAGATGGTATTTAAAATTATTAATAAAATCGTATATATATTGAGGGTTTAACTTTATAGTTGCCTGTAATATATAAATAAGTGCTGCATGGTGTGTTGTGATTGCTTTATATTATTTTAAGGGAAGTGCTTGGTTGGTATAATTAGGTTAAAAAAGACCGTTTTAGTTAGTTAAAAACCTACTTCCCGAAAGAGAAAAAAGTTATCTCTAAAACGAATCAGAGATAACTTTTAAAGATTTTGTAAAATGTTGGGTGTTAGTCTTTTGAAAGCAGGTTGCTTACTTTAGAAGGGACTGCGTTAATGCTACCCAATAAGCAGCTCCTATTGGGAGTAGGTCCTGATTGAATTGGTATTTAGGGTGATGTACCATAGGTCCTTTTCCATTGCCAAGCATTACGTAGTTTCCAGGTACTTCTTCTAGCATAAACGCAAAGTCTTCACTTCCCATATAAGCATTCCCATCGTCAATTACATTTTCAATTCCGAAGGTTTCTTTGGCTATTGCCGATGCTTTACGAGTTTGTTCTGCAGCGTTAAACAATACATTGCCAGCCATGCCTTCTTTTATGGTGTATTGACAGTTGAACGCTTCGGCTTGGGCTTTGGTAATGCTCCTTACTTTATCCAACACCATTTTGCGTATTGTTTGATCCATATTCCGGATGCTCAATTTCAATGTAGCTTTTTGTGGCATTACATTTCCTACGTTACCTGCGTTAAATGCTCCTACATTCACCACAGATTCTTTCCAAGGGGAAACGTTTCGACTTACAATAGTCTGCAAGGCCATTACTAAGGAAGCACCGCAAACAATTGGGTCAATCCCCAATTCTGGTATAGCCCCGTGGCTTCCTTTTCCTATTAATTCGATTTCCCAGTTATCCACAGCAGCCATTGTTTGCCCTTCGCGAAAGTAAAACTTTCCAAAGTCTAGCCTAGGCATATTATGCATAGCATAAACTTCGTCTACTGGGAAACGGTCAAATAACCCATCGGCAATCATGGCCGGAGCACCTTGCATGGTTTCTTCGCCTGGTTGGAAAATAAATCTTATGGTACCATTAAAACTTTTTGTCTCGGCCAAGTATTTTGCTGCACCGAGTGCCATAGCGGTATGTCCATCGTGTCCACATAAATGGGCTATCCCATCAGTGGAACTTTTATAGGGTAGATTGTTTTCTTCCTGGATTGGGAGCGCATCAAAGTCAGCTCGAATTCCAATGGCCTTATCACTGTTTCCTACTTTAAGCGAAGCTACTATTCCGTATTTACCTATGCCTTCTACTATTTCATAAGCACCGAAATCTTTTAGCTTTTTCACAATAAACCTAGCGGTATTCTCCTCTTGCATGGAAAGTTCTGGATTTCTGTGCATTTTTTCTTGCCACTCCTTTAATTCTTGGTGTCTTGACTTTAAAGCTTCAATGAGTTCTATGTTCATGATGAATGTACTTGATTGGATTTATTTACTACCTAAGTAAAGGTAGCTTATAGCAAGATATTAAAATATAAAAAAGGAGCCTATCTTTCTAAACACCATGTAAGTTTGATGTTAGTAATAAAGATAGGCTCTTTTAGTATTTGTCGTTAAAGTGATAATTCTGTTTCTTTCTGTGATTTTACAATAAAACTATCATGAGTAGAAAAGTTTTATATCATTTCCCAAATCGAACCATTTTTTGTGGTTGTCTTCTTTAGCTTATTATCGTTAGAAAGCTCATTCAAAAACGTTTCGCTCTCCGCTCTTGGTTTACCAGAAAGTTTTGAAAATTCTTTTGCAGTTAGTGTAGGATATATAGCAAAGAGCTTTTCCCAGTCTTTACTATATTCGCTTTTCGTAGCGTTTGGATTTAATTTTAAAATAGCCATCTCGAAGAATGGATAAGGTCTTGCACCATAAACGAACTCTTGATTACCAGCTTCGTCTATAAAAAACATGGTAGGGAATCCTCTTACGCCAAGTTCTCTTCCTAATTTTAAATCCTCTTCAAAAAGCTTTTTCGCAGGACCTTCAAAATCGGTTTTAAACTTATCTACATCAAGCCCTACTTTTTTAGCAGCAGTAGCTAAATGTTCCCACTTCGCAATATTTAGCTTTTGCAAGAAAACCATTTCTCTTATTTCTCGTAAGAACAAAATAGCTTTATCATTGTCTTGCATCTGTGCTGCTTTAAAAGCAATCGATGGGGGATAGGAGGAGTCTAACGGATCTTCTAACCATAAATCTCCATCGATAGGCATATCGTAGTGTAGACTTACTTCGTCCCAGTGACTAGCTACATCCGATGGTTGTCCAATGCCACCGCTGTTATAACTCCAGTCTGGTAATAAACCACCCATTCTGTATTCGATTTCTACCGCATCGCCATATTCTAACTTAAGCTTTCGCAATTGTGGTTCTATCCCCCAACAAGAGGAACAAATAGGGTCGGTATAATAAACAACCTTAACTGGTTTGATTTTAGATTGAACGGTGTCTTTAGAAGCCGAATCTGTAGTATTTTCTGTGGTTTCGCACATTCCGGTTTCTATATCGCACAATAGCGGGTTATTCTGTTTTGATTCGTTTTTCATCATTTTTATATTGGAGTAGCAATAACGCTAAACAATGAGTTTAGTAATGCTACCTAAATTATATTTTTGTTAAAGCCTTACGCACTGTTATTACTTAACATGCGTAGCAATCCATTTCTCGAAGGCTACCATAAAACTGCTTAGAAACTTTCTTGTTGATTCATTTGTAAGCTCTCCTTCCTCGTTAAATAAATCTGCAGCACCTCCAATGTATGCTTCGGGTTGTGCCATAGCATGAACATTAACAAAAGTAAGGGATTGACGCAAGTGGTGGTTGGCTCCAAATCCGCTAATTGCACCAATAGAAACGCTCACAATTGCGGCTGGTTTACCATTCCATGAGTTTCCACCGTAAGGACGAGATCCTACATCGATAGCGTTTTTTAATACGGCAGGAACAGAGCGATTGTATTCTGGAGTTAAGAAAAGAAGACCATCGACAGCTTCGATTTGCTTTTTGAAACTAACCCATTCCTTAGGCGGTGTTGCCTCTAAATCTTCGTTAAACATTGGTAGGTTCGCAATATTTATTATTTCAAGAGACAGAGATTCTGGTGCCATCGCTATTAAAGCTTTGGCTGTTTTTAGGTTATAGGATTCCTTTCGTAAACTTCCTACTAGAACTGCAATTTTGAATTTTCCCATAATGAATTTGCTTTATAATTAATACTATCCTTTAAAAGTTAGATATTATAAAGTGTTATAACCACTTCTATCCTAAAAGTTTATTACCATCTTAATGCTTTTAGAGAAATACATGGCGGTTATAACACTCTTAAAAAAGTATTTAGACAAATAGCCGTATGAAGTTATTGCTTTGCAAACTGTAAGTGAACTAGAATATCTACATCCTTTCCAACACCAGCAGCACCTGGATCAAAGTTTATATTGTAATCAAATCTATTGATAGTTGTTTTGGCTTTCATCCCTAGCTTCTCGCCTTGGTCGCTTTTAGCGATGCCACCGTAATACGCATCGAAAATTACTTCTTTGGTTACGTTTTTTATCGTCAACTCACCATATAGTAAGTAATGATTTGGCTTACCTGTGGCTAAGATTTTAGTGCTTTTAAACGTCATGTTCGGATAAGTATCTACTTCAAAAAAGTCAGCAGAACGTAAATGATTATCTCTATTGGCTATATCCGTATCTACGCTATTCGTTTTAACGGTGAAATCAAATGTAGCACCGTTTAGGGCCTCTCCATCTGTGGTTAAATCTCCCGAATACTCCAAGAACTTTCCGTTGACAATGCTAATTCCGGAATGAGAGATTTCAAAGTTTAAAGAAGAGTGATATGGATCAATTTTCCATTTCGTTTGAGCGATCGCGCCCAAACTAATTAAGGTTAAGGCTAAAAATAATAGTGTTTTTCTCATAAATATTAAAATTTAAAATTATTGCTTACTATCACTGTTTTTAAAAAGGCTGTAGCTTTTGTGATAACATTATTTACAGATAGAAAGCATTTATTCAATATAAATTTACTGTAATAAACGCTCTCTACCTTGTATTTAGAAAATGTTTAAGCTTTAACAGCTGGATTTAGTTTATGATAATAAATATAAGAAACTATTAGGGCTATGAATATAACTGCAGCTACCATCGTCATAGAAATAGGGTCGTTGCTTGCTATATGTGCAATTATCGCTGAAAAAGCAACGATGCCCAATCCGAAGTAGGTGAATAATTTCAATCTGTAAGATAATCCTGGTATTAGTAATGCTATGGCACCCAATATTTTAGCGATTCCTAACTCTACTCTAAAATAGTCTGGGAAACCTAATTGTGTAAAGGCTTCTTGCATTTCTGGATTTGTAAAATACCCTATGGCACTAAATAACATAATGGCCGAAACAATTCCTGTAGCAATCCAAAAAGTAACTTTATTCTTTTTCATTCTTCTATTTAATTTATTGTTCTTCTTTATGATGGTTAATGATACAAATTTACTACATTTGCTATACAAAGTATAGTGAGTTACTAGTAAATAGCACTATACTTTTGTATAGCAACCCTGTAAAGCGCTTATAATGAGTACGATAGATAGATTTGAATTAATAGAGCAATGCTCCAAGAATTATGTTCTTGCAGTGAATGATACTTTAAATGTGATAAGTGGTAAGTGGAAGTTGCCCATTATCGCTTCGCTTTTCGATGGTGAAAAAAGATTTAAGGAATTGGAAGACGCCATTGATAAAATATCGCCACGGATGTTGTCGAAAGAGTTAAAGGAATTAGAATTGAATGGCATTGTAAATAGAAACGTGCATAACACTACGCCTGTATTAATTGAATATGAGCTTACCGAATCGGGTCATAATCTAAAGAGTGTTATAGACGCTATGGTGCAGTGGGGATTGACCCATAGACATGCGGTTATTAATTATGATTAGTTAGCGATTTATTTTCCTTTTTGCACCCGCTAATTTCACTACGGATAGCACAGATTGTTTTTGAAGTGTGTTTTTATTTTTTCGTGTTTTCGGTTTTTTGTACTTCGTGATATATCAGCAAAGCACGTTCATTAAACCCTACACCCCGCATCCTTAATTTTCACTACAGATAGCAAAGATTCTCACAGGTTTTCTAACCTCGCACCCCAAGTTTAGTCCCCTCACCAAATCGCCCACTCGCCAAGTCGTAATTTGTACCCACGCATCCCGCATCCTTAATTTTCACTACAGTTTTCTATTTTGCTTTTAAGTACTCTCCATCAATCATTAACCACTGAACCCCAATCTCAATTTTATTTTTCTAAAGTAATTTTTTTATAGATCCAAGTTCCTAAATAGTAGAAAAAAGTTAAGAATCCTATTAAAAGTATGGTTCCCAACACCCATCCGAAACTTCCCATCGAAAAAACGAATCCAAAAAAATAGGTTTGAATGCTATCCATTGGTTTTATAGCCAGAGGTACGTTACTTGGTTTGGATAGCATATCTACCAACAATAGAAATACAACAAGCCCTATTGACGTGCCAAAAATACCTGATAAGATTTTATTTCTTCTTTGTTGTCTCATATTGTCTATTCCTATTTAGCTGTTTTTATAATCAAACTTTCAATTGCTTTGTTGGTATTGTAATATTCGGCTATTCAACCGATTACTTTCGATTAATAGTACCATGTAGCCAATTATCGATAGATAGTTTACCAGCGCCAGCTATAACAATAACTAAGTAAATAGTAGAATAAAGTAAAGGTAGTTCTTGTTTGGCAAACGGATCGTCACTATGAACTATAACGGCTGCAATTAGCATGGTTATTAGCAATCCTATTGCGGCAAAGCGTGTGCCCAATCCAAATATTAATAAAAATGAGCATATCACTTCTGTAAACACTGCAAGAACTAACGATGTGGTTGCTCCCAAACCAATAGGATCGGGGAACTGAATTGGCCCACTTCCAAATAATAAAGGTAGTTTAGCTAACCCATGTGTTAACATCAGGGCACCAACTGCTAAACGAACTATTAGTAGAAGTAAATTAAGATGCTTCTCGTAATCTCCAGGGTGGAATAGGTTTTTAGTTATTTGTTTCATGATACTAATTATTTAATAAGGTTTATTCATGTGTAAACTATAGGGTTAGAAAATAATTTAGCCGCTTTTTACATCCATGAGGATTTGTCAGTAGATGAAATAAGCGGCTAATTAATTTATTTAGTCAATCAATTGGATGGTTTGATTATTGCTTTGCAAACTGTAGGTGTACTACTATATTTACGTCTTTCCCAATTCCTGCAGCAGCCGGGTCGAAATTGATATTATAATCGAACCTGTTGATAGTTGTTTCGGCTTTTAATCCTATCTTTTCTCCTTGGTCGCTCTTAGCGATTCCACCATGATGCAAGTCAAAAATCACTTCCTTAGTTACATCTTTTATGGTTAACTCACCATATAGTAAGTACTGATTAGGCTTTCCTGTAGCTAAGATTTTTGTGCTTTTAAACGTCATATTAGGATACTTTTCTACATCAAAGAAGTCAGCCGATCTTAAGTGATCATCTCTGTTGGCTATATCTGTATCTACGCTATTTACTTTAACGGTAAAATCAAACGCAGCATTTTCTAACGCTTCTCCTTCTGTGGTTAAATCACCTGTATACTCTAAAAATTTCCCGTTTACTATACTAATTCCAGAATGGGAAATGTTGAAGTTTAACGAAGAGTGGTAAGGATCTACTTTCCATTGTGTCTGAGCAAAAGTGCTTACCGTTAGGAATAACACTGCAAATAATGTCATGAATTTTCTCATTGTAACTTGTATTTTAAATTATATTAATTGTTTTTCTGTTTTATAGTTATAAAATAAAACTATTGTTGACACTTGATTTCTTTCGAATCGATTGTAAGTAAAACACAACTAGGAAGAACAGTTTTTTTAATATTCGACCGTTCTGATTCCTAGTGGTGCTTTTCTCTTTAATAGATTTACGGTCTTTTAAATCTATTTGTTGTTAAATACTTTTAAAGTATGCTTACTTTAATGGTATTGCATCGCTAAATATACTATTAAATGATAATTTAGCTTAAGCTTCTTTTGTGAATTGTACGTCAACTACCATTTTAACTTTGTCAGAAACTACAATGCTTCCAGCTTCTGTAACTGCGCTCCAAGTTAAACCGAAGTCTTTTCTGCTGATTTCTCCAGTAATCTCGAATCCAGCTTTGGTTTGTCCATAAGGATCTACGGCTACACCATTAAGTTCAGCATCTAAAGTAACCTCCTTAGTAACATCTTTTATGGTTAGGTCACCAACCAGTTTTTCTCCATCAAAAGTTTTGGAAACAAACTTCATTTCAGGGAATTTCTCTGCGCTGAAAAAGTCATCTGATTTTAAGTGCGTGTCTCTATCCTCATTTTTTGTATTTATAGACGCTGTCTTCGCTGTAAACTCAAAGTTTGCGTTGGTGAAGTTTTCATCGTCCGATTTTGCAGTTGCCTGAAAATCTTCGAAATGACCTGTTACAGTCGAAATCATCATGTGCTTTACTTTAAATGCAATCTCAGAGTGAGTATTGTCTAGTGTCCAATTTACTTTGTTATTCATTTTTATTGATTTTTTAGATTGTTATTTATTTTAATACGTCTTGAATTTCCGGAAGTTTCTTAAACATTGCTACAGCAAATGAACATTCAGGTTCTATTTTTAAGTTTTTCTCCCGTGCCATTTCAACTACTTTATATAAAAGCTTTTTTGCAATTCCTTGGCCTTCAAACTCTGGTTCTACTATTGTATGTTCAATGATTAGATAATCCGAAGCAGGTTTAGTGTAAGTCATTATCCCAGCTCTTTGGTTATCTTTCCTAGCCATAGCAAAGCCTTTAGCATCCTGGTCTTTTATTAGAATCTCCATTTTCTATCTTTTTTATTAGTGTTTATTGAAGTGTCATGGGTACTTCCATTAAAAGTACACGTGCATTCTTAGTTGCTTTTACTTTAAAAGAATCGATATCCCAAATTCCCATTCCATCTCTTTTAGATAGTTTTTGGTCATTGATCTCTACTTCGCCCTCAAGGATGAAAGCATAAACGCCGTTTCCTTCTTTTTTAATTTGGTATTCATCTGTATTCCCTTCGGTGAACTTCCCTAAGTGGAACCAAGCATCTTGATTAATCCACACCCCTTGATCATCTTGATTTGGCGAAAGAATCTGGTAAAATTCGTTTTCTTTCTCAATATCTCTTAATGAAATTTGATCGTATCTAGGGGAGATATTTCTTTTGTTTGGGAAGACCCAAATCTGAAGAAATTTAACCTCTTTATCTTTATTCTTATTGTACTCCGAGTGTGTAACTCCAGTTCCAGCACTCATTACCTGTACGTCACCCTCTTTTATAACAGTGGTGTTTCCCATACTGTCTTTATGCTCTAAATCACCTTCTAAGGGGATAGATATTATTTCCATATTATCGTGTGGATGGGTGCCAAAGCCCATGCCTGCTGCTACGGTATCGTCGTTTAATACGCGCAACACCCCAAAATTCATCCTTTCTGGATTGTGGTAATTAGCAAAACTAAAGGTATGGTGTGAATTTAACCAACCATGGTTTGCATGGCCTCTTGTTTCCGCTTTATGTATTACAGTTTTCATAAGTACTCGGTTTATAATGTTAAACTATTCTTTGTTGTATGCATGTATCACAAGTAAATCTCTTGTGATTGCTGTCTTATCCTTTTAAGACTAATGCAAAGATGGGGAGAGTTAGAAAACTGTGGAATATGAAAATAGGGTTGAAGCTTATGAAAATCCGATATTTAAGATTTTATTTCGTTTTTCTTGAACTTAGAAGGGGATAGTTGGGTTTGATTTTTGAAAAAAGCACTAAAGTTTGCAGGTTCATTAAAACCAAGTTCAAACGCGATTTCTTTGTTGAGTAAATCTGTAAAATAGAGCAATCTCTTCGCTTCGGTAATTATTCTGGATTGAATATATTCCTTAGCTGTTTTACCTGTCCTTGCTCTTACGACTCGATTTAAATGGTCTGGGGTAATATGAAGCATATTGGCGTAATAGGTGGTGGAATGTTCTTTTTTATAATGTTTGTCTACCGCAGTTTTAAATGCCCTAATTAGATTATCACCTGTGGTGTCTACTTGCGACTCGATAGGGTTGATAGAACAAATATTGTTGCATTCAATTAATAATAGCTTTAAAAAAGCACCGATAGATAAGAACTTCATAGTGGAGTTGCTATGGAATAAATCAAAAATTTGATTCGCATATTGCTCTATGGCTTTAAACTGCTCTTCATTTGGTGTTAATGGTGGGCTTTGTCCATAGTTTTGAAAAAGGTTTAAACTATCGATAAACGATAATGGGATAGAACTTTCCGTTAAAAACTGAGTGGAAAACGTCATGGCATACCCATAGGATTTTTCTTCTTCAATAACTTGGTGGACTTGGCCCGGTGCTACAAAGAAAATTTGGTTCTTAGAGAATTCATAGGCGTTAAAGTCTATCTTGTGTAATCCCTTTGCTTTATTAACGATTAATACAGTATAGTAATTATGCCTGTGAGGGACATCTACTTCCCCATCTCGCTTTGTATAAATATCTTCCATTTTTGATATTCCAAAGTTTATGCTTTCCTCTTTGGAATTTACTTGTTGGTATATTTTGACGGCATCCATAATTAACTATCTAAAACATGTTGAATAAAACTGTAGAGACTCAAAAGCCTTCCAAAATTCTAATAGCAATATACTTATTTTCTTGTAATATTCTTTAACAGGATTCTTACAAGCATATTTTACGTCTTTAAGCCTACTTCACATGAGTGATGCAAGACACATGCTTGTAAGAAAGTTGCTGCCTGTGTGTATTTTAAAAATAGTCTGTTTTTCTAAGAAATAAGATTGGTGAATAAGTCTGAGTTTTCATTTAAATATTGATAAGTAAATTTTCTTTCAGCTAATTTCCCTTCTATATGGTGTAAATCACTCTTGTTTTTCAATTCTATTCCCACGACCACTGGTCCAGCTTCTCGGTTATTCTTTTTTGAGTATTGAAAATACGCTATGTCATCATTAGGGCCTAATACGTCACTCACAAACTCTTTTAATGCGCCTGGCCGTTGAGGTAGATTTAATAAGAAATAATGCTTTAATCCCTCATATAGCAAAGAACGTTCTTTTATTTCTTCAGTACGAGTAATGTCGTTATTGCTACCACTAACAATACATACTACATTTTTCCCTTTGATTTTATCTTTATAAAAATCTAATGCAGCAATTGTCAATGCACCAGCAGGTTCTACTACAATAGCTTCTTCATTATATAAACGCAAAATAGTGGTGCATATCTTACCTTCTGGAACTAGTACGGTTGCCTCTAAGCTGTTCTTGCAAATTTCAAATGTTTTTTCACCGACACGTTTAACCGAAGCCCCATCTACAAACTTGTCCATATTCTCTAAGGTCGTATTTACTCCTTTTTTTATTGAGTTTGTCATAGATGCTGCTCCTTTAGGTTCCACGCCAATAATTTTTGTATGTGGGCTCAGTTGTTTGAAAACCGTACTTATGCCTGCTGCCAAGCCGCCACCACCAATCGGGATAAATAAATAGTCAATAGGGGAGGAACTGTTTTCTAAAAGTTCCAATCCTATTGTTCCTTGCCCAGCTATTACTTCTTGATCGTCAAACGGATGAATAAAAACCGCTCCAATTTCATTGCAAAATTGGTTAGCCTCTTCAGATGCTTCATCAAAGGTGTCACCAGTTAAAACAACCTCTACCTTATCTTTTCCAAAGAGCTCTACTTGTTTTGTTTTTTGTAACGGAGTGGTTACTGGCATAAATATCGTTGCTTGGATGTTTAATAGGTTGCAAGCATACGCAACACCTTGTGCATGATTTCCGGCACTCGCACATACCACTCCTTTATTTTTTTCTTTATCTGTAAGAGATACAATTTTATTGTAAGCACCTCTTAATTTGTAGGAGCGTACGGGTTGCAAGTCTTCGCGTTTTAGGTAAACTTGAGCGAGAAATTCCTCGCTCAAGTTTACATTTTTAATCAAAGGCGTATGTATTGCAACGTTTTTTATACGTTCCTTGGCTTGATATACTTTATCTAATAATGTCATTATTTAGTAGGTCTTAGTTTGCGTACCGCCAATCCAGTTTGCCATAGCTCGCTGTTTTGCATCACGCTTAATTCTTCCTCTAGTTTCTCACGGTAATCGGGTTTGCTATTTGCTTCGATTACTATTTCTGCTTCTTTGCCGGAAACAACACTGTCATACAACTCATTCAAAACAGGTTCTGTTGCTTCACGGAATTTTCCTTTCCAATCCAATGCACCACGTTGTGCAGTGGTGGAGCAATTGGCAAACATCCAATCCATTCCGTTTTCGGCTATAAGTGGCATTAAACTCTGTGTGAATTCTTCTACCGTTTCATTAAAAGCTTCGCTTGGTGAATGGCCACGTTGGCGTAGTACGTTGTACTGCGCTTCAAAAACCCCAGCAATTGCACCCATTAAAACACCGCGTTCTCCGGTTAGGTCACTATAGACTTCTTTTTGGAATGTTGTTTCAAATAAGTATCCCGAACCTATCGCAATTCCTAATGCCAACGCTCGTTCTTGTGCTTTTCCTGTGGCATCTTGAAATACCGCATAACTAGAGTTTAAACCTTGATCACTTAAAAATAGGCTTCGTAACGATGTTCCCGAACCTTTTGGGGCAACCAAAACTACATCAATGTCCTTTGGCGGAACAATGCCTGTTTTTTCATGAAATGTAATGCCAAATCCATGAGAAAAATACAGCGCCTTGCCTTTCGTTAAATGCTTTTTCATCCCATCCCATGCTTGGATTTGACCTGCGTCTGATAGCAAATTCATTACGATTGTCGCTTTACTACAAGCTTCCTCTAATTCGAAAAGTGTTTTGCCTTCTTTCCATCCATCAGCCAAAGCTTTATCCCAACTACTAGTTCCCTTGCGTTGTCCTACGATAACATTTACACCGTTATCTTTTAAATTCAGCGCCTGTCCTGGACCCTGAACGCCATAACCGATAACTGCTATGGTTTCGTTTTTTAATATTTCTTTCGCTTTCTCAAGTGGGAATTCATCACGTTTTATTACGTTTTCTAATACGCCCCCAAAATTTATTGTTGCCATAATTTTTGATTTATTTTATCTGTTTATTCGTTATTTGATTTTTATATTTCTTCTAAGTAAGCACTAAACTCTTTCATAGGTTTCGTGATGGCTACCCTGCCAGAGCGTACAAACTCAAGCATGCCATAAGGCTTTAATTTCTCGAAAAGTAATTGGGTTTCTTCTACGTGTCCTGTTTTTTCGATGACCATAAAATCTGGATCCACTGTAAGGATCCTAGCATGGTGTTTTCGTATCACTTTTTCTACATCTCCGTTGGTTAAAGCACCAGTTTTAATCTTATACAATGCGATTTCCTGATGTACTATTTCAGAGTCTTCGTGAACGAAAGCTTTCAATACGTCTATTAGCTTCTCGAGTTGTCCAATGACTTTGTCTACTTGTTCTCTGCTGGTTCGTAGAACAATGGTATATCGAAACACACCCTTTACTTCCGATTCCGAAGCAGTGATGCTATCGATGTTTAAATGCCTTCGGGTAAATATGATAGTGATGCGATTCATCATCCCTATGCTATTCTCTGTAAAGACCGATACGGTATATGTTTTCTCCATTTTTAATTAGTTTAATCGTACTTCAGATACAGAGGCTCCAGTGGTCATCATAGGGAATACATTTTCTTCCTTTGCAACCGTTACCTCCAATAAATAGGAACCTTTGTGATGTAACATTTTTACTATACTTTCCTTTAAATTAGCTCTAGCTTCTACCTTCGTAGCATCAATATTGTATGCCTTGGCAAGGGCTATAAAATCCGGACTTTTTATGTTGGTAAAGGAATAGCGCTTTTCAAAAAATAATTGTTGCCATTGGCGTACCATGCCAAGAAATCGATTGTTTAGAATAATGATTTTCACGTCTACTTCACTTTGTAAAATAGTTCCTAACTCTTGCAAGGTCATTTGAAAGCCACCATCTCCAATAATGGCTATCACAGGCTTTTGTGGGGCACCATATTTTGCGCCGATGGCTGCAGGTAATGCGAATCCCATAGTTCCTAATCCGCCAGATGTTACATTGCTTTTTGTTTTATTGTATTGATAATATCTTGCAGTCACCATCTGATGTTGCCCAACATCGGTCACTATAACCGCTTCTCCATGGGTGATTTCTGAAAGCATTTTGACCACTTCTTCCATTTTAATTTCATCCGAGTGTAACGCCTTCACACTTTCCTGTAAGGTATCTTCCTCTACTTTTTTAGCATCCTTAAACTCTTGAAGCCAAGCAGTATGTTTTTTCGCTTCTACCAACTCTGTCAATAGTTGTAAAGCTTCTTTGGCATCGGCATGAACTGCGACATCAGCGGTAATAATTTTATTTAATTCCGAGGCATCGATATCTACATGGATCACTTTGGCTTGCTTAGCATACCTAGAAACATCTCCAGTAACTCGATCATCGAAACGCATTCCAATAGCTAGCAAGACATCGCATTCGTTTGTTTTAATATTAGAGGCATAATCGCCATGCATCCCTAATAAGCCGACATATTGTGGATGATAAGAAGGGAATGCTCCTAAGCCTAAAAGTGTGGATGCAACCGGTATTCCTGACTTCTCAGCAAAGGCTAACAAATCTTCTTCGGCATTTGATAATAGAATTCCTTGGCCGATTAATAAATAGGGTTTTTTAGCTTGATTGATTAAGGTTGCAGCTTCATCGATAGTTGTTTTGTTTAATCTTGGTTTCGGTCGATAACTTCGGATAGAAGTGCATTTCTCGTACTTAAAGTTCACTTCATTGAATTGGGCATCCTTGGTAATATCGATTAATACAGGTCCTGGTCGACCAGACTGTGCGATAAAAAAAGCTTTAGCTATGGCAGAAGGGATATCTTTTGCTTTAGTTACTTGGCAGTTCCACTTAGTAATTGGCATGGAAATACCTACTACATCCGTCTCTTGAAAAGCATCGGTTCCAAGTAGTTTAGAGTCTACTTGCCCAGTAATGCAGACCAAAGGCGTTGAATCGATTAAAGCATCGGCTAAACCTGTAATTAAGTTTGTGGCTCCTGGTCCTGAAGTGGCGAAAACTACTCCTGTTTTTCCCGATGTTCTAGCGTAGCCCTGCGCAGCATGTATAGCCCCTTGTTCGTGACGTACTAGAATATGATTTATAGTTTCTTCATAATCATACAAAGCATCGTAAATTGGCATTATAGCTCCTCCTGGATATCCGAATATGGTATCGACTTGTTCTTTTACTAAAGATTCAACTACAGCTTGTGCTCCAGTCATTTTTGTTGTGTTCATTTTTAGGGTTTTTCTAATTAATTGTCCGTTACACAGCCTGTCGAGGCACATGAAACGCATTTTGCATACTTATACAAGACACCTCTTGCTGCTTTGAGATTGGGTTGCTTCCACTCCGCTTTACGTTTTGCTAATTCTTGTTCGCTTACTATTAATTGGATGGTGTTGTTTTTAGGGTCAATGGTGATGGTATCTCCATTTTTTACATGTGCAATAGTTCCACCCATATAGGCTTCGGGGGTAATATGACCTACTACAAAACCGTGCGTTCCTCCTGAGAATCTTCCATCGGTAATTAATGCTACACTTTTCCCTAGTCCAGCTCCCATTATTGCAGAAGTCGGTTTTAGCATTTCAGGCATTCCTGGACCTCCTTTCGGCCCACAATAACGAATCACTACAACATCGCCAGAGGTGACTTCTCCGTTTTGTATCCCATCAATGGCGGTATACTCATCATCATATACTTTAGCCGTGCCTTCAAAATAATCCCCTTCGTTTCCACTTATCTTTGCCACACTACCTTCCGATGCTAGATTTCCAAAAAGTATTTGTAAGTGTCCTGTAGCTTTTAATGGGGATTTTAATTCAAAGAATACGTCTTGTTCTGCAGTTAAATTAGGAACCTCCTTCATGTTCTCAGCAAGTGTTTTTCCTGTAACGGTTAGGCAGTCCCCATGTAGTAGCTTATTTTCTAACAGGTATTTCATTACTGCTGGTACACCGCCCACCGCATGTAAATCTTCCATTAGATATTTTCCGCTTGGTTTTAAATCGGCTAAAACTGGAACTTTATCGCTTATTTTTTGGAAATCGTGTAGAGTGAGTTCTATACCCACCGAATGGGCCATGGCTATCAAGTGCAATACAGCGTTGGTCGACCCACCTAAAACTATTACCATAGTTAGTGCGTTTTCAAAGGCTTTCCTAGTCATGATATCTTTGGGTTTGATGTCTTTTTCTAACAAAACCCTAATTGCCTTGCCAGCATCCAAACATTCTTGTTGTTTCTCCTTACTTAGAGCGGGATTGGAAGAACTGTAAGGCAAGCTCATTCCTAAAGCTTCTATTGCCGATGCCATAGTGTTTGCCGTGTACATTCCCCCACAAGCACCAGCACCTGGACATGCGTTTTTAATCACCCCCTTGTAGTCTTCGGGGGTTATAGCATTCTTGAATTTCTTCCCTAAAGCTTCAAAAGCCGAAACGATGTTTAAGGATTCTCCTTTCCATTTTCCTGAATGAATAGTTCCACCATATATCATGATGGCAGGGCGATTCAATCTTCCCATAGCAATAACAGATCCGGGCATATTTTTATCGCAACCCACTACCGCCAATACCGCATCGTACCATTGGGCACTTACTACTGTTTCGATAGAATCGGCAATAACGTCTCGCGAAACCAATGAATATCGCATTCCATCTGTTCCGTTAGAAATCCCGTCGCTTACGCCGATGGTGTTGAAAATTAAACCGACAAGGTCTTCTGTTTGAACGCCAGCTTTCACATCTTTTGCCAAATCGTTGAGGTGCATGTTGCAGGTATTGCCTTCATAACCTGTGCTTACAATACCTACTTGTGCTTTTTGCATGTCCTCATCAGATAATCCTATTCCATAAAGCATGGCTTGTGCTGCAGGCTGTGACTCGTCTTGGGTGACTGTTTTGCTGTATTTGTTTATAGCTTTCATTAATGCGTAGTGTTAAGTGTTTTGTGTGATTTTCTAACCAACTGGGAATAGGCTTTTTGAACTTTACTACCTAAGGTCTCGTTCCATTCTTTAGGGAACTCCATGTTATCTATTGATTTGATTCCAATTACCTCGGCTGCCGTTCCGCAATAAAATGCACTGTCGGCCGATGCTAACTCTTCAGGTAAGTACAATCCTTGGTTTACTTCTATGCTGAGTTCTTTAGCTAATTCTAAAACAGTAGCACGTGTAATTCCTGGAAGAATATTTCCTAACTGTGGGGTGAATAAAACACCATTTTTTTCGAAGAATAGATTGGCACCTGGGCCTTCAGCTAAGTATCCATCGCTATCTAAAAGCAAGGCTTCATCATATCCATTATCCTTAGCCTCATTCGTGGCAAGGATAGAGTTTACATAATGACCGCAAACCTTAGCTTCAATTTTAATAGAGCGAGGATGAGGTCGACAGTAGGATGAAGTGCCTATTCGTAATTGTTTGTCGCCTAAATAAGCGCCCCATTCCCAAGCGGAAATCATGATGGAAACATTGTTCGGTCGTGCGAGCGTCATATTTGGATCGCAAAAAACTAGAGGGCGAATATATGCGTCGGATAAGTTATTTCTGTCTAAAAGCTCTTGGGTTACTGCTACTAATTCATCTACATCGTAATCAAAAGGAATATCGATGAGCTTTGCTGAGTTTTTTAAGCGCTCATAATGTTCTTTAGATTTAAAAACATGCGTGCCATTTTCGGTTGCATAAGCTCTAATTCCTTCGAATACGCCATAACCGTAGTGTAGGGTTTGACTGTATAAATCTGTTGTGGCCTCATTTGCTTTTACGAATTTTCCGTCTAGATAAATTTCTGTGTTGCTGTTGTAATACATTGGTTTTGAATAAATAGTTATGGTATGAAATAAAAAAAGCCTTTCTCGGTGGTGAGAAAAGCTTTAAATTTTGGACAATACCAGCCTGACTCACCCGGAAGAGCGAATAATAATGATGCTGATAATGATGATAGTGTGTGTTGTCATGTTTTACTTGCTATAAATGAAAAAAGCCTTTCTCAAGTGAATGAGAAAGGCTTTAAACTTTGGATAATACCAGCCTAACTCACTCGATAGAGCGAATAATAATAATGCTGATAATAATGTTTGTGTTTGTTGTCATCTCTTGACTTTATGCAATAAAAAAAGCTTCCTGATTTCTCGGGAAGCTTTTTTAAATATTTATATGAATTATATTTATAGCATTCCCTCTGCAGAGGTGATAATCACCATTGCAATAATAATAGAAGGAATAATAATATTTAAATTGTTCATGTGTTCTAAATTCAATGGCAAACCTAAAACAAAGTTTTGAAGTTGCAAGAGAATTTGAGGAATATTTTTTTATTCTAGCTTTTTATTAGGTGTTAGGGGGCTTGTATAATGCTGATATAAACCAGCTTTTGTTCTATTTTATACACTCTTTAAAAATCTTTTAATGTCTTTGTTAGCACCGTAGACTACCAATATGTCGTCGCTTGAAAGAATATCATTTGGACTTGCTACTCCTTGAACCTTTTCTATCTTCCTGCTTTTACCAATAATGGATTTGGTTTCTTTTTCCGAAATGGTGGTCAATATTAGTAAACCGAAATCTTCCCTTATTCCTATGTTACGAATCATTTTACCATCATACTTTTCTGGCAGTTTTACCTCCACAATACTATAGTCATTACTCAGCTCAAACGAATCAACCACTCCTTTAAAACTTAATTTTTTTGCCCAACGCTCTGCTGTTTCTTCTTCTGGATGCACAATTTCATCTACACCAATAGCTTGTAATACTTTTTCATGTAAAGGATTTTCGGCTCTACTTATCAGTCTTTTTACTTGTAGATTTTTAAAAAGCGCCGTAGCCATAATATTATCGCCTTGTTCTTCACCAATAGCAATTACCACAACATCTGTGTCTTTTATCGGAAGTCCCGAAACGGCAAACTCATCTGTAGCATCCATTTGTATGGTGTGAGATAATCGCTCTCTATAATTGTTTACCCTACTCATTTGAATGTCGATACCGATAACCTCGTTGCCTTGTGCTGTAAGTTTTGCTCCAAGAGAGGAACCAAAACTACCTAAGCCTACAATTATATATTTCATATTGGTCTTTATTAATTTATTGTAATCTCCTCTGTAGGATATCTATAATTTTGTTGCTTTACCTTTTTAATAATGGCAATCATAATGGTTAGCATACTCACCCTACCTACAAACATAACTACTATTACTACAAGTTTACTATAGGTGCTTAACTGATCGGTTATACCAAGGCTTAGTCCTACGGTGCTATAGGCTGAAAAACATTCAAAAGCAATGCTGATAAGCGTCTTTTCTCCATCGAACAATGAGATTAGAGCAATGCCCAAGCCCAAAACAAATAATGATAATATAATGGTTGCAAAAGCACGATGCACCGAAATATCGGCGATTTCTCTACGAAAAACCTCTATTCTAGTTTTACCTTTTGCTAAACTTACGAAGTTAAGAATTGCTATGGCAAAAGTATTTGTTTTAATACCACCACCTGTAGAGGCTGGAGATGCACCAATCCACATTAAAAGAAAAATAAGCATTAGGGTAGAAAGGTTAAGCGCACTGGTATCTACTGTATTAAAACCGGCAGTACGTGGGGTGGTAGCACCAAAAAGAGCGGTAACAACCTTCCCATAGGTGCCGTGCTCTGCTAACGTATTATTATACTCACTTAAATAAAAGAGAATGGTACCTACACCAATTAAAATAACGGTTGTTACTAATGATATACGGCTAGTGAGAGTTAAAACCCAAGGTCGGAATTCTTGTTTGTAACCAAAAAAATAAGAAACCTTGTTTTTTATATAATACTTTAAAAACTTTAAAATATTGACGACAATCGGAAAGCCAAGTCCACCTAATACAAAGGAAAAAATAATGATGAGCTGTAAGGTATAGTTAAATGCAAATCCATTCTCATATAGGTTGTTGGTTAGAGTGGAGAATCCTGCGTTACAAAATGCAGAAACAGCATGAAAAACTGAAAAGAAAGCTTTTTCTATAAAGGACGAATATAGAGCATTGTCGAGTGTAAAGAAAATTAATACTGCAGCGACAAGCTCTATGGAAAGGGCAATTACAATAATCCGTTTTAAGGTGGAAAAAACCTCGCTGATTTTATCGGAACCAGTAATATCGCTTAAAGTTAATTGATTCTCGTAGGTAGTGCCACCCTTGAAGAAGTAACTAAAATAGCTTGCAATAGTTAAAATACCAAGACCACCAGCTTGGATAAGTAAGAGAATAATAGTCTGTCCAAATGTAGTAAAATAACTTCCCGTGTCTACCACCACTAACCCCGTAACACATACTGCACTAGTAGCAGTGAAAAGTGCATCTATGTAGCTGATCTCATGGTGTGTAGCTTTTGGTAGAAACAATAATAAAGAGCCGATAAATATTAAGAGCAAAAAGCTTAAAATAAATAGTTGAGCAGGGTTTAAAACAGTACGCTTATAGGCAATATTTTGCTCAGAAAACTCTCGGATAAAAGTCAAGGCAACAACAAATCGCACCCAGTTATCATGGTATAGAAAGGAAAAGGAACCTTGAGCATCATGGCCAAAATAATGCACTATGATGATGGTAAAGGTAAGGAGGATAGAGAACCCGTCAAACAGTAAAACACTGCGTTTAAAGGACTTCGAGTCTATCAAATACCGCAGTATTGTTGTGCTAGCCCCTACTAAAAGCACAATTAAATAATAATTGTGTAGGTGCCGATGGGATTTAATAGAATGAGGAAAGCCTAAATCAAATACAATAAGTAATATGCCTAAAATACTTAAGTAAAACCCAGTTTTAAAAAAAATGGATATAATTGATTTGTATTTATTTTGGTTGGCCGACATAGCATGGTATTAGGTAGTAGGGTAGTGCTTTTTTAATTTAATAATCATAGCATTTACTTTTGAATTGTGTTTAGCCTAGGTTAAATCTCAATTTTATAATTGCTGTTAGAGGAGTAATAAGTTTTGATTAACTCTATAGGAAATGCAGTATATTTAAATTCATGTAAGCCTCTACCAAGCTGTGCTTTCTTCTGATTAATTATTCCACATGAAAACACCGATCCCAATCTTAAATTTAACACTACTAAACTACGCATTATTTTTTTATGACTGATAGTAGAATTATAAAAATCTATTGATTTTAAATATGCTCCATTCTTGCATTAGTTTAGCTGATAATTGAAATGAGCGATTTGAATTTGTTCTAAAACTTAACTAACCGATTGGAATGTAAGGATAGGGGGATAATCGTGTTGTATTGATAAAATGGATAAGTGATTTTTTTGAAGAACCATTTTAATTTTCTGAAAGCTAATATCAAAATAGAGAAAGAGGAAGGAACAGGTGTTCTAATGGTGGTAATATTTCTGGCATTTTTTTTGTGTTACTTGTACCGGAATCAATCAAGATTTCAAATTTGAAGTAATGTTTAATTTAAAAATTTGTAGTTATGAACAAGTTAGTAACTGTTCTTAAAAACGGTGATTTAGTAAACAAAAATTCAAATACAAATTTCCCAACTATTTTCCATTGGCTGCATGGGTTTTTTAACGGTGATTATTCCTCTGTGTCTTATCCAAGCATTAAAGGGGATCGACCATATCAAAAGCAAACATTGATGGAACTGCCGATGCCTTTATTGTAGAGATCGCAGTTCTAGATCTAAAGAAATTAGATGTTTGTAATACTAGTTTTTTTTGATCTTTTGGTTAAAGTATAGAGTTAGAGACTAGTCTTTTGGTCTTTATTATAACAACATAATTACTTGACTATATAATTAAATTTAAATTTTTGATACAATGAAAAAGTATATGCTAGTTCTCGCAGCAGTTTTAATTAGTCTTAGTTGCACAGGACAAAACAAGAAAGAAAGAGAAGTTCAGAAAATTGAAAAGGAGAAACTCGAGATGAATCAGCCTAAAGGTAGCTGGACAGTGGAAAAAGAATTTGATGAACATGGAAACTTAATCCGCTATGATAGTATCTATTCTTGGTCATCGAGTAATGATTTGAGCAACCTTTCTGCAGTGGACAGAGATAGTTTGCTACAGAAGTTTAAATCTAGATTCTTTACAAGCTTTTCAGACTTTGAAAATCAAGGTTTCGATAATTTTTTTTCGAATGACTCCCTTTTTAGCCAGCGCTTTTTTAACGATGATTTTTTTGAAAGTAGCTTTGGCAGAGACTTTATGGATATCGATAAAATTCGACAGGAAATGATCGAAAAACAAAAAGAGTTTTTAAACAAATATCAGTCTGAATTTATGAAGCCAGAAGCTGAAAATAACTAAAGGATTATTGTAGTATAAATCCTTTTTAGGCCTTGCAATGGAAGGAATATGAAGTTTAATTAGTTTGAGTTAGCATTTGAATTCCGCTATTGCAAGGCTTTTGTTTTATCCTGATTAAGACAGGCTAAATTAATAACCACTAATATTAGAATAGGCGCAACTTGCTTAGATAGTCACATTTGTCGTCATGCATTTTGATTAAACTTAGAGTTGCTATTGAACCAATTCTAAGTTTTTTTCTTTGAAGTTCCCTTATAAGCAATTGTTGATTTAAGTGCTTATCTTATCCAAAATAAATAAAAACTATGCACACCAAGATAGAAGTGAGTAAACCAGAGCCTATATCGGCAGATGTTGAGGTGATGCCGTTTGCCAAAGGTAGGGATTTGAAAAGTACAATTAAGGCTTTAGAAAGTGGAGAGTATGTGTGGATAAAGGAGCTTTACAGCGATGGCATTTTCCTATTAAGAGAATTGCATAAGTATTTAAAAAAGAAGTTGCCTAATAAATCGTTTAAGGAACAGCAAGTCTATCGATCGGAATATCATAGACTTTCTAATTTGGTATTATTAGAGATCGTTAATCAAAAGCTTAGTGTAGACAAAGCGCCTAGCAT
>DATGSX010000003.1:0-8644 GCA_035302145.1 Flavobacteriaceae bacterium
ATCTGTAAAAAACATGATGTCAATCCGTATGAGTGGGTAAAATATGTTCTTGAAAATATCCTAGATATAAACCATAAAAACATCAGAGACTTATACCCTCAGAATTTTAAGAAAATACAAGAGGAAAAGTAACTTCAAGAAGAATTATCCTACTATGCTAGATGTAGTTGGTGGGACGGATACGGTGAATCTGTGCTTTTAAACTCTCTAACTCCGCTTTTACTTTTTGTTCTTTAAGTCTATTATTTTTTTGTTCCTCTTCTCGCCAACTATTGAACAAATGATTCATATAACCAACTGAGAAAACTATAACTGTTAGAAAAAATAAATAATAGTTGATATAGGATTTATTCTCTTCTGGTCTATATAGGGTGTCTGGATATATACTTTGATAAACCAAAGCTCTAACATCAAGTTGAATTTCTATCAGATTCATTATTCCAATTACAAATGCACAAACCCCAAAAAACGATAAAATATAATAAAAATTTATATTTCTTTTTATCAATTTGGGAATGATTAAATGAATGTTTAAATAGTAAACTGTAAATAAGATAAAAAACAAAATAACATGATAGGCATGGTATACCCATGGTAGTTTTGTTGGATAAAGCACTGGAATAACCAACAAAAGAGTGACTGCCAAAACGGTCCATCCAAGAATTTCTTTCCAAATATTTCTATGCAGCATTTGTAAAATATCTAATTATCTGTTCCATCAAAGTAATATATTTTTTAGGGTATTACAAAGGGGAGTCATCGAGTAAAATGCGCTATCCATCGAGTTTATTTTTAGAAACTATAAAAAGGAGTCATATTTATAAACTCATAAATAAACCTAAATTTATTAAAGTAAAAGCCTAATGAACGCAACTATATTTATAATGACTGCTGTAATGTTATTGACACTTTTTTCTCCTTTTGGAGTTTATTATGGAGTGAAAATCGCAAGGAAAAACGATTATGAAAAACATAGAAAAATTCAAAATGTAATTTTCTATCTCTGCGTTATTGGTGTACTGATTTTAGAAGTGTTGATTCGGTATTCAGGAGGTTCGGGAAGTTTGGCATCGAATAGTCATCATTATAGCACAAGTTTTTTCAGAATAACTTTGATTTCACATATTCTGGTTGCCATCCTAACTTATTTACTTTGGACTGGTCTTATTATTATATCTAATAGGAAGTTTAGAAAAATGCTTCCAGGTACGTTATCTAGCATCCATAAAAGATTAGGACTCGTTGTTTTTGGAGGTTTAATTTATACTGCTATTTCAGCTTTATTGGTGTACTTAATGACGCTTAATATAATATAAAAGCTACCTTACCTAAGGTTAGTTTTAGGGTGAAAATGGAGAGTACTAGGTTTGAAAATAGAATAAACAACAAAAGTTTAGCTTAACAAATCTCGGATTAACCTTTTAATTAAGTCCTTTTTATTTTTCATTCTTGAATTAAAATTTTATCGTTAAGAAAAAAACAGACCGAATCATTAAAATATGAAACGGTCTGTTTTATCAGCTTTGAAATGATGGGGTAATAGTATTAAAACTCTAACTCAAAATATAAGCTACTATTAGGATGCTCTTCGGTTATTTCTTCTCCTTTTAATACTTGCCCGTCTGTATTTAGCAACTGCAAGTTCAATCGCCAATATCCCGTCATAGTCATAGAGAGTTTCCCTTCGTAGAAACCTGTATCAGAATTATATTCTAAGTCTTTATTATTTGGCGAGCTATGATTTCCCATGCCTGGCATGCGAGGATCTAATGCTATGATATAATTTTCTACTATAGAAAAGTTATGCATATCATCCATTTTATATAACACAGCAAGCATATAGTTGGTTGCCACTTCGGGTTTTGTTGGTGCTACATAGGCTAGAACATAGTTCTGCTCATCGTTTCCAACAAAAGATTGTGTTTTTACCATACCATCTAATGGTTGTACAACATCTATCGGAATACTTCGCTCTACCGATTTTCCATCCACAGAATAGCTAATATCCAATTCCCAATACTCTTCGTTGTTTCCAGCCATCTGAAAAACAACATAGCCTTGATATACTTTTGGATTTTCTGCATTACTCAAATTACTGTAAGGTGCGGAATGTGCCATGCCATGCATATACATCATAGGCATCCAGTCTATCGTTACATTTTGTAAATAGTTTTCGGTTTCCACTTCTTTAATGGTGACGAAAAACTCGTTATAACCAACTTCTAACTCCTTGTTTTCTGAATATACATGCCACTCTAGGCCTTCATCTATAGATTCATAAACCAAGTATTTTTCGGTAATTGGATTCTCTTCAGAATTATAATCTGTTGTATTATCATCGCTAGAACAGCTCGCAAATAGTACGGCTGTAGCAACTAAAAGAACGATATTTTTATATAGTGTTTTCATGATTTTTATTTTTTAATAGTATTAAAATGAAAAAGTTAGGTTGACATAGAAGTTCCTACCCATTCTTGGAATATTACTCCAGTCGTTATAGGTACTATATTCTTTATCAAAAATATTTTCGACTCCTACTTTTACTAATAGATTATTGTTGTCGAAAAAAATATACTTGCCGAAATCTGCAGAGAATATGGTGTAGGCATCTGTTTCGGACTCACCGTATTTCGGATTAAACTTGCTCTGCGTTCCTGCACCTTGCATGGTCAATGAAGCATTATAAAGATTTTTAACAAAAACCAAACTGCTTTTGAAACTAATAGGACTAATCAGTGGCAGGTTCTCCCTCTCGTTATCTTGTCCTTTATAATAAGCTACTTGCCAATTTATCGTAAATGCATCGGACAGAAAATACCTGGCCGATAGACTTGTATGTAAAATCTGAGCATAGCTAAGGTTTTCATACATTTTCACCCCATCGGCTCCGTGGGCCATTGGACTTACATCTGGTATTGGGACTCCGATGATATAATTGTAAATATGGAAAAAATTCGCATCGGCCGTTACTTCGAATCTAGGTTTTGAAAAGCTTATCGATACACTAGCTTCTGCAGAAGCTTCGTTCTTTAAATCGGGCGAACCGATATAGTCATAGTTGTCGAAACTATTAAAAAGAAAAAATCCATATCCTTCCGAAACTGATGGTGCACGCTCGCCATAAGCAACGCTAGCGTTCCATTGAAAGTCTCCTAAATTATTATAGTATTTGGCTGAGAGGCTTTTTAGGAATCGCGTTTTGGATTGTTGCATATCTGGATGAAAGATCTTATTGCTATTCAATCCAAACTCATCGGCTACATAGTTATTGTGATAACTTCCACGAATGGATAAATCTAGGTAGGAGTCTGTAAAGAAGATTCTATCCTCCACAAACAGTCCTAGATTAGTAGTTCGCACATCGGGCCAAGTATACATAAACATCAATGCTTCATTTGGATCTACGGGATACATAGTCATCTCTGCTAGAGCTCTGTTGTAATACCCATCTATTTTGAATAAAAACTGATGTGTATCTTTCACTAAATTAGTTTTTGAATAGAATCCATAAGTATCGCTCCATCCTGGCATATCCATATGTATAGGTACATTTGGACGTGTGGTATCGTCCATCACGTGTTTTATGTTATTAAAATATAACTTGGACTCCCAATTGGTGAAAATATCCCATAGCTTTTCTTGTTCATAACTCAAGGAGCCGATAAACGCACGAGCTAGAGATACGTCCATGGTAAGCGCTGGATAACCCACATCTTTTGCTTCGTCGAAAATCATGCTCGCATGAAGCGACTTTCCTTCAGATAATTTCCATCCTAAATTAAAGGAAGCATTGTATTTAGTAAACGGTGAAAATAGCACCTCTTTATTTCCACCCGCTTTATAATTACTAGCTTTTCGGAAACTTGCTGTAGCATCGAAATAGAAATCAGTGGAGGAATAGCTAGTTCGTCCTCCAAAAACACGCATTTTGTTATTGGTTTCATATCCAGTTTCCACACTACCAGTCCAACCTAAGGATGCGAATCCTGTTCGGTTTAACTGTAGGTTTATTCCACCCCCTATACTGTTTCCAAACTCGGCAGCTTGTTGTCCGGAACCGACTTGTGCTTCGGCTAAATTCGGGGAATCTACATACGAAGTTATCGGGTCCATTTTATCGGTACAGGCTTCAAAAATGTGCATTCCGTCAATCGTCAATGCCAATCGCTCGGAAGTCATGCCGTGCATAGTAGGCTCCCAGGCGTAGGCACCACGTTTTATCATATCTACATTCTTTGACGACTCTAAAAGCGCGTCCAAGCTGGATAAGGGTTTTGATTGTTTTATATAAGAATTGTCTTTTGAGATTAGAATTACTTCTTTTAATGAAACCGGTTTTAAAGAGTCTGGTCTTTGTTGGGCATGGATATGATTTATATGAAATAATACCCATAGCATAACCAGTCCAAAGCAAGGTTTCTGTTTGCTTTGAATCATAGAAAATAATCGCATTATTTTTAGCTTAAATTAATAATTGAATTGGCTACGCTTCTCTTTTTTTGTTGATAAAACACCATGACAACGTATAGCCGTATCACGTCTACTTTATAAAAGTGAAAAAAGAGAAAATATAGTTATCTAAAAATTAAGCTATTCGTGGCGGATCTAAATCGTCCAGAATGAACGAGGATGGGTGAAGGTTTTTATGAAAGTGAATTTTATTTAATTTAGAGTTTGTAAAAAGAGAAAACTGAAACTCTAGTAGGTCCTCTAGAATAAGAATATTTGGAATATCTTGTTTTGCGGCACTTCCTTTTAATGGATTTTGATTCTCTTGCTGTAACTCGAAAGCCAATTGTTTGCTTAAATAACAAGTACCATCACATCCTAATTCTGGTTTATCTCTGTTCTCACAAAGCTCTGCAACAATATAATCGTATGCCACAATATACTCTACTATCGGCCAGAACGGACGAAACAAAATGAGAAACGCAAAAAATGGCAGTAACGATTTCATGGCACCAATATATAAAACATTTTCTTGTCACAAAATAAAAAAGCAGGGGAATTGTATGAAGCATCGAGGAATAAATATAAAAGTCAAATTGTAAACTAATGGTATAAATACTGTAATCGATAAGTAACTATTTCGTAATAATTACATGCTAGTTTTATATCAAAATTAAAATAAAGTATGAATGAAAAATATGAAGTTAAGACGATTAGCTTGATACCTCCTCGGCGAGTAATGAATGATTATTATGCTGGGAGTTGTAGGAAAGAGGCTGTTAAAACTTTACGATCGTTAAAAAAAAGAGGTATTAATAAAATTGAATTGATAGATATACCCAATGGATATGTATACCAATACATTCTGAAAAATAGGCTTAATGAATACAGAGTAATAAAAACACGAGTATAAGATATGTCACAAATAAAAACTCTAGAAGAAGAGGAAGGGGTAAAAAAATTAAAGGTTAGAAATAAAAATAATCTTCTAATAGAACTGAAAAAGAAACGCTATGCACGTTATTTAGCTAGTTTATTAACATACTAAGACAATCAATGAATCCTTAATTAACAACGTCCAAGCATAGGAGTATGGTTTAAAAGAGAAAAAGCACTAGAACTTATTATAGGAACTAAAGTAATCTATTAAGAAAGTGAGTTATTTAAACAGTATTTGAACTAGTCTCTAAAATTTAAATAACTAAAGAAAATTACAACAAATTTAGATACCCACGTTTAAAAACTTAAAGAAATCAAACACAAGGTCTGAATAAATGTGGTCAAGTGAGTAGAAAGTATCTTTTAATAGGTTCGTTTTATACCTATAAGGTATAAAGGGATTGAGGTAAATCAGAATGTGGAAAACTTCTAATGAAGAGTAAAAATTGATTTCTTTATTTCCGCCCGCTTTATAATTACTAGAATTTCGGAAACTTACAGTAACGTAGGTATAAAAAATCAAAGAAGGTAAAGTTGGTTTTTTCGTCAAATTTCGCATATTTTTGTTGGTTCTACATCCTATATTTACACTGCTATTCTAACTAAGTATACGAATCCTGTTCGGTTTAATTCCAGGTGAATTCCACTACCAATTTGGTTCACAAAATCTGTAGCTTTTTGTTCAGAACTGATTTAGACTTTTGAAAAGACAGTCGAATCCGAAAGCGATATTTCAGGTTTATTACTATGAGTACACGAGCAAAAAATTATGCATCTCGACAATGCCAACCCTTTTTAAATCAAACTATGTATTGTAGGTAACCAAATATAAGAGCCTGGATATGCAAACAAAAGTTGCACTATTAGTTAAGCTACAAGTTTATAATTAATTTTTTTGTTATTAAATTCCTCAATGGTCATGTAGTTTAAGTAAGAGTGACGTCTCTTTTTATTATACCACAACTCAATGTATTCAAATATTTCTCTATCCATTTCCTCTCTAGTTATCAATGTATTACCATAAATAAGCTCCGCTTTTAAGGATTTAAAAAAGCTTTCCGCTACTGCGTTATCCCAGCAATTACCTGTTCTGCTCATACTTCTTATAACATCATACGACTCTAAGGTATTTGCAAATGCCTTGTTAGCATATTGCACTCCTCGATCAGAATGAAAAATAAGCCCTTCCTTAACTTCACGATTTTTAATAGCCATACGCCAAGCTGGAAGTGTTGTTTGATCTGTTGTCAAATATCTACTTAAACTCCACCCAATGAGTTTTCTATCATGCAAATCTATAATAGTTGTCAGGTATAATAAGTCTTCTTTTATAGCAATATAAGTAATATCTGACACCCAAGCTGCGGAAGGTTTATCTGGATTAAACTCACGATTTAGAACGTTCTCTACAACTTGGTAGTTGTGTTTAGAGTCTGTTGTGTTTTTAAACTTCCTTGCTAACTTACTACGTAATCCCATCTCTTTCATGTATTTAGCTACAGTAACTCGTGATATCTTATATCCTCTGCTGTGTAATTCTGCAGTGATTCTAGGGCTTCCATATAGTTGTTTAAATTCGAAATAAACTTGAGTTATCAGCTCTTTAAATCTCTCTTTTTTCATTTTTTTTACTAGTAGAAGACCGCTTCCACTGGTAATAGCTTCGTTGGCCTATTTCTAGGACTTTGCACATTTTATCAATCGGAAATATACCTTCATTATCTTTTATGAAAGCATATATCATCGATCGGTCTTGGAAAAAATGGCCACGGCTTTTTTTAATATCTCATGCTCTATTTTTATATCACGTAATTGCTTCTCAAGTTCATGAACTCTTTCTTGTTCTGGTGTAAGCTTTAGATTACCATTACCTGGGAAACTACCTTCACCAAACTCTTGATATTCCTTGCGCCAGCTATATAACTGTTGTGGCCGTATACCAAGTTCTCTTGCAAGTTCAGAAAGATTCCTCCTTCCTTTACTTAACGCTACAGCTTGTCGTTTAAAAGCTGCATCATAGGTTTTTCTTTTTTGTGTCATAATGCAAAAATAAGAATTTGTACTTAACTTGTACTGCAGGCTAAGTTAGCACATCCACTAAAACGGTGCATAGCCATACAGCACCTATTCTTTAGAACTAAGAATAGAGAGAAATAAAGTTAACAAAATTAAGCTATTCGAGGTCAATATAAATAACTTAGTCCCCCCTAATAGGCTGCAATGTTATTTCAAGTTTAAACATTTTAAATCCTTCATTGCAAGCATAGGGTTACGATTACAGATTGCAATTAGGTTTGTAATTCAGAGCGTAGTGTTTGTCCGTCAATGAAGGAAAGGTTCTTTCTCTTGCCAAATACAATCTCTTCTTTCAAAGATGAGATTCATCCATTTAGCCTTTCTTGATAGTTCGTAACGGAATAACACATTATAATTTTTGCTGAATATTTTGAAAGTGGCACTTCAAAAGGTGGTTACCAATTTGGAATTTATCTTTTCTAGAATCATTTATAGTTGTACTTTACATATAAAATAGTAAAAGCAATCCTTTTGTAATCTAAGAGTTATAATACTTTAAAGATTTTGTAATCAAATCGTAATATATAGGGTTTAGTTTTACATCAAAATTAAAATGAATTAATCGATTTAATTAGCGTTAAGTTAAATGACCTACCCAATGTGTTGACTAATAAGTATTAATCACAAAAATAAATAAGCCTATTTATTAACTGAAAATTTCAATTGAGTTAGTAGTACAACTTAGGCTTATGATCCGCTTGGCAGTAATTCCTTTAAGATGAAGTTAACAAGCAAGTTAAAACCGGTGCGCTAATGGAGAGTACCGGTTTAATTAAAATATGACCTATAGAATCGCAAAAGCTAGAGTCTATTTTAACTACTTGTCACTCAAAATCAAACCGTACTGCTTTTAAACCTCGTTATTGCTAAGGTGCATATCCTTTGAGTGCCTTAGTGCTCGCTAAATTGAAAAGGCCATTGGTAATCATTATTTAACCTAAAAACATTCAAAATAATCAGTGAGTTTAATATAAACAGAGATTGTTATCTGTATAAATATCCTACAGAGTATTTTAAACACATAGCTCCAAACAGCTTTTGTTACATCTCCCTAAATCCCTCTTCAAAGCTAATCTTTATACACAACTCCATTTATTAATCAACCTTAATTAATTGTAGATAATCAACTGATTGTCAAGGCTTTATGTTGCTTATGTTTATTTATTTTCGTATATTTATG
>DATGSX010000004.1:0-9685 GCA_035302145.1 Flavobacteriaceae bacterium
TCTACTTAAATAGAACTAATCGTTCAGGAATAATTACTGCTGGAGTAATAGGTGGTCAAAAGCAGGTCGGAAACTATTTGATGGATTGTAGATTTAATAAAGACGGCCTGATTAAACGAATCAGACGTATTGCTAATAGAGCTGAGGATATTACTTTACATAATCTTGACGCTTTAGTGTTGATGGAGACTATTGATTCTCCAGTAGATAATACCTTAGTGTATTTTGATCCTCCGTATTATAATAAGGCTAGTTCACTCTATATGAATCACTATGACCCATTAGATCATATTGGTGTAAGAGATGGTATAGCAAAACTTCCTTATTTATGGGTTGTATCATATGATAATACAGAAGAAATAAGTTCGCTTTATAGCGACTTTACTATTAAAGAATTTGAATTTAAGCATACAGCTTATGAATCTAGAATAGGAAAAGAAATAATGTTTTTTTCAGATAAATTAGATTTACCTAAAATAAAAGATTGGGACCCGCTTAGATTTAAATTGCATAAAAAGCAGAAAAAGAAGGAGTTAGTTTATATTTAGAGGATTTAAGAGCTTATGCAACAAAATAATAGCACTGGCACAAATGTGCTTATAAACCGAAATCAGTGGCATAAATTAAATCGAAAGATCCACACAAAACAATTTTGTTGATAGTCCGCTTTGATGATACTCCTCCACCAAAGCAAACATTTTTTCTTGTAGGCTCATCTTTAATCTTATTTTTAAACAAAACTAAAAAGAGACTTGCAACGCGGCAATATGCGGTTGGTGGGGCGAATACGATTAGTGGAGCTACTAACTGAGCATCCTCTGCCTTTGCTTGTCGGATATTTTGTTGCATTTTAATAAAATTTAATTCTGCAAAGGTAATCCAATAATAAATCTTGAATTATAACATTCCGATAATTCACAAATCATTAATACTCTAAAGAACCTGAGTAAAATGATGATCATCGGAATAACTGTTCTAATACTTTTAACGATCGAGGCTGTCTAAACCCCTCAACATGAAGCTTATAATAAGTAAGCAATAAGGTTAAAAACTCTTTTCTTAGCGTTTTGCTTAAAGACAATTCATGAATGCTGTTTAAATCATTTAACACACTATAAAGACTAGCAGAAGCTTCGTTTTGTATACAATAGGTATTAGTGCGTGAATTTTGGAAAACACCCTCTAACATATTAAAATATAAACCCTCAGAATTTGCATCTGGATAAAAACCCAGGTAACGAGTTAGTGTGAGTAAAAAGTAAATATGGAAGTTACCTACATTTTCTCTTTTGTCCATATCGATTAAAGCCGTTTGTAAGAAGGAGAATAATTCTGGATTGGGTTCTTCTTCACGGATAACACTTTTTAATACTTCCGACAAGAACATGACCAAAGAGGATTTAATCACATCGGTATGCAACGTACTGTATGGAACGCTTATCTTGGTTTCATTAAGGTATTCCATCGTGCCTTTATTTCTATGTCGAGCAACGATGTCGAGTTGTGTAAAAGGCAAAAAGCTAGAGGCTTTAAACCTCCCTCTTCTAGACTTGAGTACTCCTCTAACATGATAGGTTTTTATACCATCAGTTTTGGTATAGCAAGTAACGATTAAGTCGGCATCGGCATACTTAATGGCTGAAAAAACAATAGCTTGAGTGCTTACTTGCATCTTAACGAACAATCATTATTTTGGTCACTTTTGTTGTGGTACCATCGTTTGCATTTGCCATAACAAAATATACCCCAGAAGCTACTTTGTATTTTCCAAAAGCTCGAGTGTCCCATTGTACAGTTCCACCCTGCGAAGTAGCTTCAAATACTAGGTTTCCTTCTAAATCGGTGATTTTCACATTGGTGTTTCTCATCAATCCAGAAATCGTAACCATTCCTGTATAATCTGGTCGCACAGGATTAGGGAAGGCGTGTAGACCCGCTAAATCATCACGTGCAGCAGTTGCTGCCCCTTTAAAGCTCATCAATCCTTTGGCCGTAGCAAAATATACTTTTCCATTTTCAGGATCTACAGCAATGTCCTGCACATCGTTGGATGGTAAAGGAGAGTTATCTTTTGTGAAATGATGAATAGTTTCTTGCCCTGTAGCAGAAACATAAAATGCTCCAGAGGTAGAGGTTGCTATCCACTTGTTATTAGACCCATCCACCGTAATGGCATTAATAGGAATTTCAAATAATAGTTCTTGCGGCACATCACCATCCATTATAATTATCTGTCGTGCTACTGGATTGGAAGTATTAAAGAAATTTGCGGTGTTTTGTAAAACTCGTAAACCTCTGGCTGTTCCTATCCACAATCTATCTTGAAGATCAATAGCCAATGCACGATTATATCCTCCGGTTAACCCACCACTTGTACCTGAGCGAATTTGATTAAACTTTTTTGTTTGTGGGTTATAACCAATAATTCCATTATGTGCCGTAGCAAAAAACACATTCCCTTCATTGGTAACCACTAAGTCAGTTAAAGACAATTCCCTATCGTAAGGGATTACTCCTTCCAAGTTTACCTTAGTCATTCTTCCTTCCGAACTTAAGCGGATTAATCCATGCTGTACTCCGGTTTGTACAAACCACAGGTTTTCTTGGTTATCAAAATCCAATCCGTACAGGCGTATTCCAAAGTTAGTAGATCCTTCCCCTAAATTTAAAGGGCTATTCGTTTCATTGTAAAGTATGGTTGGCTCATCGTTTACTACTTTCAACAATCCTTTCTGGTAAGATGTGAAATATACTTCTTCTGGTTTTTTCTTATTGATTCGTGTCTTTACTAAATCATTGGCTTGAAAAATATCTTGAAACGGAACATTGGTCCAATACTCGTCGTGAAGTTTACTTATTCCACGTTTTTTTAACGGATATGGATTATATCCAGCGGTTACATCGCCATACGCAACCCAAACCTCTTCATTATAAGCATCTACAGTAAACACATCGTTATGCAATGGTCCTTCAGGAAGGATTTGCAAACTTAAACCACCCGAAAAACCATTATGTAATATTCCTAGCGTAGTAGTTCCAATGAAAAACATACCATCTTCCGCTAATCCAGTGGTATAAACAGCGCCACGATCAAGGTTTTCCACACCGATATACATCTCGCTTTCTAAAGTAAAATCAGGTGTAAAAGCAAAGCCTTTGGTTAGTGATGATAAAAACAAATTTGTTTTTGATGCTCGAAAATCAATAATATCGCTATTGTGGGTGTAAACCGTAACAAAATTATCGTTTACCAATCTTTGTATTTCCCTATCACCTTTCCATGCGTATAACTCGCTACCAATTACTTGTACGGCTTTATAATTACCACCCTGTCTGGTATACCAATTGTTAGAATCAATAAGGTTCGGATTAGATGCAACAGCGCGTTTTATCCCTCCTGGAGTAGCTGCATAAATATAACCATCAAAAACTGCTGTTTGGTTAACCTCTAATTGAGACCCTAAATATCCAATATAATACGTATCACCGAACTCTTTCCTAGACATATTAAACACGCTTATTCCATAGTCGGTACTGATGTAGGCAAATTCTCCATCCATACGTATATGATTGATCTGCTTTTTATTAGCTTGAATGGAATGTTTCTCAACAATATCAACAAATGTACTTACCTCCACTTCTTCTAAGTCCACTAGTTGCAAGAGCCCATTCTCATAGCCGATAAGCAGCATATTGGTATTTTCAGAATAACCAAAGCTGGTAATATCGCCGCCTTCCAAACCATCAATTGTGGTGATTTTTTGTATTTCACCAGTTTGTATATCATAAGTAAAAACTGCATTTTCACTAGCTGCATATATTAGATTGTCTTCTAGAATTAAGTCGACAATATGCGTATAAGAAAGATGTGCTTCCCAACCAGTAAATACATCTTGTGCTAAAACAATAAAAGGTAATAAGATAAAAAGAATGGTAATTCGTAAGATTTTCATAGAAAAAACAGCTGCTGATTAACTCAGCTACAAAGTAATAGCTTTTTTATAATTTACACTCTCTTTTGCTCTGTAAAATGTGGATCACAATATGTTACTAAGTCAATCACTACATTCTTATACTGAGTTTTAGTAGAACAACAGCTTAATTTCATCCTATCGCTTGATTCAAATCTTCTATAATGTCTTCCATATCTTCTATCCCAACGCTTAAGCGGATTAAAGAATCTACCACTCCTGACTTTTCCCGTTCTTCCTTTGGAATACTGGCATGGGTCATACTTGCAGGATGTCCTGCCAAACTCTCTACCCCACCTAAACTCTCGGCTAGGGTAAACACCTTTAGCTTTTCTACTATTTTAATCGCTTCTTCAAAATTGTTGTTCTTTGTGGTAAACGATAACATCCCACCAAAATCTTTCATCTGCTTTTTGGCAACATTATGGTTTGGATGCTCCGGAAATCCTGGCCAATATACTTTTTCAATTTTTGGATGCTTTGCTAAATAGTCAGCAACAGCTTCCGCATTCTCACAATGGCGTTGCATGCGGACATGAAGAGTTTTTAATCCGCGTAACATCAAAAAGCAATCCTGTGGCCCCGCTATAGCACCACTAGCATTTTGAATGAAGTATAGCTTATCGGCTATTTCTTTATCTCTTACTATTAAACCACCCATAATCACATCGCTATGGCCACCTAAGTATTTAGTAGCACTGTGCATTACAATATCCGCCCCTAGTTCTAGCGGTCGCTGTAGATAGGGCGTAGCAAAAGTATTGTCTACTGCTAGAAGTAAATCATGCTTCTTCGACACTTTTGAAACTGCATTGATATCTACAATTTGCATCATAGGATTGGTTGGTGTCTCAAGCCAAAGAAGCTTTGTATTTTCATTTATATAAGACTCTATTTCATCTATTTCCTCTGTTCCTATGAAATGAAATTTGACCCCAAAGTCTTTATAGATTTGAGTGAATAGTCTGTAGGTTCCTCCATAAATATCGCTGGTAGCAATAACCTCATCCCCAGATTTGAGCAGTTTAAGCACTGCATCTATAGCTGCCATTCCACTGCTAAATGCCAAACCATATGCTCCATTCTCTAAACTAGCAAAAGCGCGTTCCAATGCACCTCTAGTTGGATTATGTGTTCGTGAGTAAGCAAACCCTTTATGCCCACCAGGGGTGGTTTGTGCATAGGTCGTAGTTTGGTATATAGGCTGCATTACTGCTCCATAAGCTTTATCAGGTTCTTGTCCACCGTGTATGACTTTTGTATTAAACTTCATTTTTCTCTTTATATTTTTAAGGTGTCTTAGGTTATTTTAATATGGATTTTTATTTAGTATAAATTTCACAAATAAGACCTACTATACTTCCTATATTTGAAGAGGATTACACTTTTATCAGCACTTCCAATCCTACAATTGAAATTTACACTAAAACACATGCAATACAAAAACCTTATTCCACTTCTTTTATTTCTTTCTATTTTAGTTTCATGTACTAAAGACAACACAGAGATATTCTTTGAATCTATACATAAATCCGAAAATGATTTTGGTTGTACGTCTGGATGTCCAGAAATCAACATTCAACAATTAGAGGCTATTAGTCCCACAGATAAAATGGTGCCTATAGCTGAGAATATAAACAGAACTATTAGCGAACATATAATATACTCTTTATCTAGCTATGAAGATGAAGATACTTCAGAAAGCATAGAAGAGGCAGTAAAAGGATTTATTGCTAGGTATAAAGAAGACAAACGTGAGTTTCCAGATATGGTGGCCCACTATACTGCTAGCATAGAGTCGGAGAAAATACACGATAGCGAAAACCTAATTAGTATTCGGATGTTTACTCACTTGTATACAGGTGGCGCTCATGGGTACAGCAGTGTTTCGTATTTGAATTTTGATCCAAAAACGGGTAATGAAATAGCTATAGAACAAATGCTAATTGATACGGAAGATTTTATAAACTTTGTAGAAATAAAGTTCCGTAGAGCCAATGATATTCCTGAAGGCAGTGACTTAAACGCTACTCGCTTTATGTTCGAAGGCAACGCTTTTATTCTTCCTTCTAGTATGGGATTCGATGATAAGCATATGCTATTCACCTACAATCCTTATGAAATAGCTCCTTACTCCGAAGGACTCATCGAATTGAAAATTCCGATTAACGAAGTGCAAGCCTTCTTAAAATTAAACTTAGAGTAAAGTGTTATATACTATAAAAACACTATACTTAACAGCTAAAAAATAGATAAAATATGCAAACAGTATTTCACCTTTCTACTTGCGATACTTGCAGGCGAATATTAAAAAACATAGAAATCCCTAGTGAGTTTAAAAAACAGGACATTAAAAAAGAACCTGTAACCGAAGCACAATTAAAGGCCATGTACAAACTCACTAACTCTTACGAAGAGTTATTTAACAAACGTGCACAACTCTACCGAAAGCGAGGGTTGAATAAACAAGAGTTGTCGGAATCGGACTATAAAGACCTTTTGCTAGAGCATTACACGTTTTTAAAGCGACCTGTAGTTATTGATAAGGATGCTATTTTTGTTGGAAACAGCAAGAAAAATGTAGCAGAGCTAGAAGCTCATTTTGCATAAACACTGTCAGCTTTAAAGTGTTTAATTCGGAACAATTAAGCTATAGCATCACGCCTCTCCATTCGAGACAGATAAAGTCCAATACTAGTGCCAGCAAGTGCCAAACAGGCGCCAACAAGTAGTGGTGAGGCGTAACCTAATCCATAAGCAATAGGCAAACCACCTAAAAATGCCCCTAAAGTATTCCCAATATTAAAACATGCTTGACCAGCTGAAGCAGCTAGTGTCTCCGCATTTTCCGCACTATTAATTAGAATGGTTTGTAAAGGTGAGCCTACGGTAAAAGCGATAAGTCCTGTTATAAAAGTCATGATGTAAACCATAACAATGGATCCTTGGGTTGCATATACCAAAACCAAGCAAATAGCCATACTTAGGAAAGATAAAATTACCGTACGTGTTGGTGTTATGGCATCGGCTATACGTCCGCCCAATAGGTTTCCTAAAAACATTCCTAAGCCCACTAAAATCATGATAATTGGTAATCTCGAAGGATTTAATTGTACTTCTTGTAACATAAATGGAGCGATATAACTCAACCAAGCAAACAATCCACCTGTGCCAATAGATATAAGTAAAATCAACAACCAAGCTCTTGGGGTTTTGAAGTACTGTAATTGACTTTTAAGAGAGTTATCCTCTGCAACAGGAATTGCTGGCACCCATCTATATAAAGCAAGTAGGGTTATCAAGCTTAAGAAAGCGATAATCAAATAAGGAATTTGCCAAGAGTAAAACTGCCCTAAATAAGTGGTAAGTGGTACGCCTACTAGATTTGCTAAGGTAAGTCCAGTAAACATAATTGCAATGGCTTGCGTTTCTCTTCCAGGCACTGCTATTGTTGTTGCTACCACCGAACCTACACCAAAGAAAGCTCCATGAGGCAAACCCGATAAAAACCGGAGAACCAGTGCTGTTTCAAAGCTAGTAGAAAAAGTAAAAAGGATATGTACACCGAAAAACAATACCATTAGCGCCATTAATATACGCTTTGGAGGAAATTTGTTAGACAGCATTGCCAATAACGGTGCGCCTATTACTACACCTAATGCATAAATTGCAATAAGATAGCCTGCTTGATATTCTTCTACCGTGAAATAATCTGCAAATTCGGGCAATAATCCCATCATAGCAAATTCGGTCATTCCAATGGCTAATCCGCCAAATGCTAATGCTACTAAACTTCTATTCATAAAACACCTATCTGCTACTACTAGTGATTACTGCGTTTCCTTTCCGCGTAAATATTGATTTGGCCATTGAATTTCTGCTCCCAACTCCCTAGCTGCATGTAATGGGAAATATGGATCACGCAGCATTTTCCTTGCAATAAAAATAAGATCTGCTTTGTCTTCTTGCAAAATGGCTTCTGCTTGTTTTGCTTCGGTAATCATCCCTACCGTTCCGGTTATTATACCAGTCTTTTGTTTTATTTGCATAGCAAAAGGCACTTGGTAGTTTGGTCCGGTTATTATTTTCTGATGACGCACTGCACCTCCAGAGGAAACGTCTATAACCTCCACTCCACGTTTTTTTAGCAATTTGGATAAAGCTACAGACTGCTCAATATCCCATCCATTTTCTACCCAATCAGAAGCGGAGATACGCACCCAAAGACTCTGGCTGGTTAATTCCTGCTTTACCTTATCTACCACTTCTAGTAAAAAGCGTACTCTGTTTTCAAAACCTCCTCCGTAGTCATCCGTTCGCTTATTTACAAGTGGAGATAGAAACTGATGAATCAGATACCCATGTGCAGCGTGTATCTCAATAATTTGATAGCCCGCTTTTATAGAGCGTTTTGTCGCTTGCACAAAATCCTCTTGTACTCTTTCTATATCCTCTAGTGTCATTTCGACTGGCGGTTCTTCTCCTTCGCTAAATGGTATTGCCGATGGCGAAATAGTTTTCCAACCATTTGGCTGATCAGATCGAATTTGTCCTCGTCCTAACCATGGTTTTTCGGTACTCGCTTTTCTTCCTGCATGTGCTAATTGAATTCCAGGAACGCTTCCATGTTCTTTTATAAACTTGGTGATTTGTTGGTACTTTTCTATTTGACCATCTTCCCAAATACCAGCATCGCCGTAGCTAATGCGTCCTTCTGGACTAACGGAAGTAGCCTCTTGAATAATTGCACCTGCACCGCCTAAAGCATATTGTCCTAAATGTACCAAATGCCAATCCGTAGCATAGCCATCCACAGCAGAATACTGACACATAGGAGCCACTACCAATCGGTTGCGTAGATTAAAATGCTCTAATTTATACTCTTCAAATAATAACGACATAAATCTATTTCTTAAAAATTGGAGAAGGTCCTCTTATTTTAAATCGGCGGGGAACTCTTGGAATCTACGTGTATCTTCTGGCGTCATGATTTTAAAATCTGGCGTACGCTCTAATTTATTTATGTGCTGTAAGTATTCTTCTGGAAGACCAGTTAATTTTCTAGTTTTAGCATTCATCCATGCACCTCCCATATTACAACGAGCTAAATTTCGTCCGTTTTCGTCATAAAAGTTATGTACAAACTCAAAAAACATTCCATCTTCCGAAACTCCGTTTAGTGCAACGTTTACACGCACAGTTTGATCTGGAAAAACCTCTTTAAAATAATACATGTGTTCGTACAGAGCGATTGGCCCAAGACTCAGTTTGGCTAATTTTTTAAAATTCAATCCATTTTCTTGTAAGAAACTCATACGCGTATGACTCATATAATCAATATACGCACTGTTGCGTAAATGCATGTTAGCATCTACATCGCTCCAACGGATTTCAAACTCTTTAAAATACATACTTTCTATCTTCTTAAAATTCTGGTGCAAAGATAGAAAATCGGAATTGGATAAGTAGAATATAAAAGAGTGCTTGTAGCAAATGAAAAGGTAAAACTTTGATGGAAAGAACCTTAATGCTTAAAATGTGTTAAGAAAGCAGGCTTTTTTAGTTGGTATAAAATCGTAACGAGGAAGTGAATGAGGCTGAAACCTCATTGGTATGTATTCATTAGTCGGCAATAGACTGTATTTTAAATAGAAGTAAAAATATTTATTTCCCACTGCTTTAGCTTTGGGATATAGGGAATAGGATTATATCAC
>DATGSX010000005.1:0-15657 GCA_035302145.1 Flavobacteriaceae bacterium
GAACCAGCTACGGAGGATGGAACTATAGACTCACCCAGTATGTTCCAAACGCAAGCTGGTCCGCAGTATACCATAAAAATAGGTTCTGTAGATAGTTTTGAGTCGAAACTCGAGAAAGTTCAAGAAAATTTCACAGCAGAAAATAAAATTAAAGTTCTATACGAAGATAGATTCAGTTTTGGCGATAGCTTACTATGGCTTCTACCATTGGTAATTATCATTATTTTCTGGCTGTTTATTATGCGAAGAATGCGAACAGGTGGTGGCATGGGAGATTCGATGATGAAATTCGGGAAAATAACTACAAAGCCAACTACAGCTGATGATAAAAACAAAGTTACTTTTGAAGATGTTGCAGGTTTAAAAGAAGCCAAAGTAGAAATAATGGAGGTAGTAGACTTCCTTAAAAACCCTGAAGAGTATAAAGAGCTAGGTGCTAAAGTACCAAAAGGCATTTTGTTAACAGGACCTCCAGGTACAGGTAAAACGTTATTGGCAAAGGCAGTTGCTGGTGAAGCACAAGTTCCATTCTATTCCCTTTCGGGTTCCGAGTTTGTAGAAATGTTTGTAGGGGTTGGAGCTTCGCGAGTTCGAGATTTATTTAAACAAGCAAAGGAAAATGCACCTAGCATTATATTTATAGACGAGATAGATGCTGTAGGACGCAGTCGCGATAAAGCAAATGCATTTCAATCCAATGACGAAAGAGAAAACACCTTAAATCAATTACTAGCAGAATTAGATGGGTTCGATTCCAAAACGGGCGTCATGGTACTAGCAGCAACAAATAGAGTTGATGTATTAGATAAAGCATTGTTAAGAGCAGGAAGATTCGATCGTCACATTTATATTGAACTACCTACAAAAATTGAAAGGAAAGAAATTTTTAATGTTCATTTAAAGTCAGTAAAAACCGACGAAACTATAGACGTAGAGTTATTGGCTTCATTAACTCCGGGCTTCTCTGGCGCAGATATTGCGAATATTTGTAATGAAGCTGCTTTATTGGCCGCACGAAATAAAGAGAAAATGGTTACCCAACAACATTTCACAGAAGCTAGAGATCGAATTGTGGGTGGTTTAGAAAGAAGTAGCTTGATTATTTCTCCTGAAGAAAAACTGATAGTTGCTCATCATGAGGCAGGCCATGCCGTTATTAGTTGGCATTTAGAGAATGTCGATTCCTTGGTAAAAGTATCCATCATACCAAGAGGAAAATCCTTAGGTGCCGCTTGGTATCTACCGCAAGAGCATTATATTATTACCAAAGCACAATTTACCGATCAAATTTGCGCCTTGCTTGGAGGTCGAGCAGCCGAAGAAGTCATGTTTAATGAAATATCGTCGGGAGCTCTCGATGACTTAGAAAGGGTTACTAAGCAAGCATATAGCATGATAGCATATTACGGACTAGACAAAAATATTGGTCCACTGAGCTTTCACGATTCCACAGGTCAATACCAAAGCATGTTGAGCAAACCATATAGTGAAGAAATGGGAAAGAAAATCGATAAGGAAGTACTTAAACTAATTACCACACAATACGAAAGGGCAAAAGACATTTTAACCGAGCATAAAGAAGAACTCCAAGAATTAGCTCAGCTATTACTAGATAAAGAGGAAGCCAACAAGGAAGATTTAGAACGAATTTTAGGTGAAAGAAAAGACAAAAAGTTATTAGATATAAAAAAGAAATAACATTAGATTATCACTTATCTAATAAAATATTGTTTGCTGTAGAAAAAGCATTCTATAATGTACCTTTCATAACATGAATATATTTTATATAAAATTAGGAATCCTGCTTATTGGTTTTATACAAGCTGGATTATTACCTTATTTTATACAGAAAGCATTAAAACATGTTAACCTAGATTTAGATAAGCAAACACTCAGCTTTTTAAGTAATAAAGATTTGTATGGAAAGAGATTTGTAAAAGGTTATAAGCGCTTATTATTTACCACTGCAATTCTCACCTATTTATTCTTCTGGTTTCTATCTGAATATTATGAGTTAGGCGAGTATAACAAATTGATGAAATATATAGACTTAGGATTTGTTTCGCTAGCACTCCTTGCGTTTGTTCCACATAATTTAAAGCCTTATAGCCTAAGAAATTTAAGTTTATTTCTACAAAGAACACTTCATAATTTACTAGCTGTTGTAGTTTTTTTATCCCTACCAGCACTCATTATAACGTTTCAAATTGTAATTCTACCGGAAAGTATGTTTCTTGGTATATTTGGATTAGCTATAATAGGAGTTACTGTGTTTTTAGTTGCATTATCTATTTTAAAAAATGGTGTTAATGGCGCTACCGAATTACTGTTCATAAACGGAATATCTTTATGGACTATTTTTGTAACTATGACTACTTTCTTGAGTTAACAGCTAAAAATCCAACTATTTTCTTGCAAAAAACTCGGAGTTATTTATAGCGTTCCCATCTGCAATCACTAACGATATCTGCGAGTAAACTTTCGCATATTGTTTTACCCGCAGATTGTCTCAAATTTTATAAACTTTTGAATAATTCGGCTTCTTAATCACTGAAATTAGGATACCTATTTATTATAACGCTAATTCCAGTTCAATCGGACAATGGTCGGAGCCATAATACTCAGATAGGATCTCATTGGACTTTACCTTGTCCATAAAAGATTCACTAACTAAAAAGTAATCAATGCGCCAACCTGTATTTCGCTCTCTTGATTTAAATCGATAGCTCCAGAAAGTATACATACCTTCTTTTTCCGGATAGAAATGACGGAATGAATCAACAAATCCTACATCTAGCAGCTTGTCCATACCATCTATTTCCACCTGAGTATAACCTGCTGTTTTATTATAATTCGCTTTATCATTTTTAAGGTCGATAGCTTTATGTGCTACATTTAAATCTCCACAAAGAATAACAGGTTTTGTTTTCTTAAGATTTTCTAGATAGGCACGGAAATCATCGTCCCAAGTTTTTCTATAGTCTAATCGTACTAGCTTTGATCCTGAATTCGGCACATAGACATTTACCAAATAAAAATCTTCGAATTCTGCACATAGCACACGACCTTCTTGATCGTGCTCTTCCACTCCAATACCGTATGAAACCGATATAGGTTCTATTTTACTAAGTATCGCTACACCTGAATAACCTCGTCTTTCTGCGGAATTGTAATACTGATGGAAGTCTGGCATATTCACCAAAGCTTTTTCCACTTCTGTATCTTGTGCTTTGGTTTCTTGAAGACAAATAATATCGGGATCCATTTTGGCGATATCTTCAAAGAAATCCTTTTTAACTATTGCTCTTACACCGTTTATATTCCAAGAAATTATTTTCATTGTTCGTTTTATGTTTTTGTAAATATCAGAAAGCTAAGAGAACTTTCCAATGTATAGAAGCGATAAGAAGATTTATAGATTTATTATAAGTTAAAGAGCGATTGATTTTTTGCTTATTTATTTTCTTTCCTAGCCTCTCTACGTTCCTTTCTAGCTTTTTTATTAAAGAAGCCTCGGAAGAAGAAGTTATGCTGCAAAGCCTCCATATTTTGGTTTAATTTTTCTGAGGCTTCTCTTATATGAATCATAGTAGAATCCATCTCTTCCACAAAAGCTTCATTTTGAGTTAAATGATGTAAAGCTCCTTTGCCGTCTTTCAATTCTGCTATGTACTCCTCTAGGCTTGTAGTTATCACATTAATCTCGTCGGTAGATGCCTCAAGATTAGCAAAAACATTTCTCATTTGATTAGCGGCGACGGTATCACTTAAAATTACTGCAGCTGCACTTTCGTCATAGTTTACTTTAGATATAATGGAATTGATCTTCGACATTGCCAAATTGGTTCCTTCGGAAGTTTTCTTTAACTCTAAAATGGTTTTATGAACATCATGCGCCAAAAGCGTGTCTTTAATCAACATTCCCAAGGTACTTTTACCCTCAAGGATCTGATTTGTTATTTGTAATAAATCAGCTGTTAATAGTGCCGCATTTTCATTGGTCTTGTTTAATGTTCTCAGCATGGCATCTGTGCTAGCACTACTAAAGGATTGAATAGTGTCGCCCGAAACAACGGTTAGCTCTTGTTGCTCAATTCCTGGCGCAATATTTACCACCATACTCCCAACTAACCCATCGGAGTTGATAGATGCAACGGCATCTTTTTTAATGAAATAAGAAGCTTTTTCTTCAACCGACATTTGGATAATAATTTTGCCTACTTCTTTCATTTCAATTTTTGTTACCGTCCCAACATTGATTCCCGAGTAGCGAACGTTATTACCTATTTGAAGGCCATTCACATTTTCAAAAACTGCATGTAACTGAATATTCCGAGTAAAAATATGTTGTCTAGATCCAATGAAGTAAAGCGATATAACAAGAATTATAGTGCCTACAAATACGAAGATTCCTACTCTTATTTTCTCTGAAGATGACTTTACCATAATCTTTAATTTTTAAAAAACGCCCTAACTTGTGGATCGGAAGAATTTGATAATTCTTCAAAAGTTCCTTCCGCATAATTAATACCATCTACTAATAATATAATCCGATTCGAAATAACCCTTGCACAGTCCACGTCATGTGTAATAATTAAAGAAGAAGTATTATATTCTTTTTGAATGCTTCGCATTAGCGCAATTATTTCGTTTGCTGTAATAGGATCTAATCCTGTTGTTGGTTCATCGTACATAATGATTTCAGGCTTTAGAATCAATGCCCTAGCCAAGGCTACTCGTCGTTGCATTCCACCAGACAACTCAGAAGGCATCAGGTCAATAGCATCTAATAGTCCTACATTTTTTAGTGCTTCTTTTACGGAGTGTTCTGTTCCTTTGAAATCTTTGACTTTATCTTTATGACGTCGAAGTGGAAACTCCAAATTTTCTCGCACTGTCATAGAGTCGTATAAAGCACTACCTTGAAAAAGGAAACCTATTTCGGTACGTAAGAAATCTAGTTCTGCTTGCCCCATAGTGATAATGTTTTTATCCTTAATCGTAATACTGCCGGAGTCTGGCTGAATCAAACCTACGATACATTTAACCATTACCGATTTTCCAGAACCTGATTTCCCCATTATAACGAGGTTTTCACCTTCGTATAACTCCAAGTTAAACCCCTTAAGCACATGGTTATCCCCAAAGCTCTTTTTAATATCTTTTAGTTGTAATACAGGTTTATTTTTTTGTTCAGAATTCATTTATATCTCAAAAAATATATCGGTTACAAAAACTGCAATAAAGTCAAGTACAAATACTAGCATAGAGCCGTAAACCACTGCTGAGTTGGATGCTTCACCCACTCCAACCGTACCTTTAGCACAATGATAGCCTTTGTAAGTTCCTACAAGCCCAATGGCAAAACCAAAGAAAAAAGTTTTAATAGTAGCAGGAAAAACATCACTAAACTTCAACGCATCGAAAACCTGGTTGAAATAAAGTGTATAAGAAACTCCACCTTTTAAGCTCTCAATCATAGCCGAGCCAAGAAGTGCAACAGTATCGCCTAAAATAACTAATAAAGGTAGCATTAGTGTAACTGCCAAGATACGAGTCACTACTAGATATTTAAACGGATTAGTGCCAGAAACCTCCATTGCATCTATTTGCTCCGTAACACGCATAGAACCCAATTCTGCACCTATTCCTGAACCTATTCTTCCTGCGCATATCAATGCTATAATTACTGGACCAATTTCTCTAACTATAGAAAGACTGACCATTGATGGCATCCAAGACTCTGCTCCAAATTCCATTAAGGTAGGTCGAGACTGTAAAGTAAAAACTAAGCCTAAAATAAATCCGGTAACCACAACCAAGAATAGCGAACGATTTCCAATATTATAACATTGTCTAAGTAATTCTCTAAACTCAAAAGGAGGGCTAAACAATTCTTTAAAGAATCTTTTGGCAAAAAAAGCCATATCTCCTATCTCCTCAAAAAAGGATTTCATATTAGATAAAACAGAAGGGTTTCTTTTTGACATTTATTTAAGGATGTATATCAAATATAATCAAACTAACCCGTATTTGTCATAAGATGAACAAGATAATAAGGAGTGAATGACTCAAGCTCTACATTATATACTTTTAAGTAGGACTCTTTATTTTCCCCAAACAAATTAGATATCTATATAGTGCAATAAAAATCTATACTAAGTAAGCTATTATGACAAGAGTCATCTTATATAATAAAAACAATTTGAATCTTTGATACTATAAGGATTTAGCTATTAAAGATGCTAACAGCTGGATTTATTCAACTACTAAAAACACAACGAGATGAAAACAATTTTATACGCCACTGATTACTCAGACAATTCTATCGCTGCTTTAAAGTATGCTCATGATATGTGCGTGCGGATGGATGCTAAGTTATTAGTAACACACGTAGGAGACTATCCAACAGTCATTAATTCAAAACCAGGAAAGTCTATAAAGGACCTTAAAAACTCTAGGATAGAAGAAAATAATGAAAAACTTGAGCAGTTTTGCAAAGCTAACCTAGGTGAAGATTGGAGTAAGCTAAACATAAAAACAGAAGCTATTGTAGATAAATCCATCGTTAATGGCATTGTTTCGAAAGCAAAAGAAGTACAAAGTTGTTTGATTATAACGGGAATGAAAGGAACAAGCAGGTTGCGCAAACTAATTATGGGAAGTACAGCAAGAAATCTTATTAAAGAGGCACCTTATCCTGTGCTAACTATTCCTGAGGGTACTAGCTTTAATGAAATAAAAACCATTGTGTATGCTACGGATTTTCAAGATCAAGATCTAGGTGCAATTAAAAATCTAGTTGAAATTGCCGAACCACTTCATGCAAAAATAAAAGTAGTTCATGTAGCTCCATTAAAAGAAGTTATAGATGAAGGTGAAAGAAAGGTTTTGGATGAAAAGTTGAACAAGTATGTGAAATATAAAAACATGGAGCTGCATATAATTTACTCGAATCATATTTTCAATGAACTTAAAACCTATTATGGAGAAAAAAATGCAGATATAATTGCCATGTTGGAGCGTGAAAATAATGGCATTGGTAAAAAGCTGTTCTATCAGAACCTTCTTGAAAAAATGAAGTCCTACGGGAAAGTACCACTAATGAGCTTTAACGCTAAAAACTATGGAATGTTCCATTTATAGTCTCCATTAAATAAAACCATAAACAGAAAAAAGAAACAAGCACTGCTATATCCTTAGCCAGTGCTTGTTTCTTTTTCATTCTGTACATTGTCCATAGCCGTGAGTAAATAGTACACTCACTTAATAGGCTGATCTATTCTATATTTTTTATGGTTTAAAAAGTATAGTTGTATAATTTTCTTATGCATCCAAGGAAAAACTTAGATAACTAATAAAAACAACTTCAAATAATTGTGCTAAAATAATACTACAATACTTGTACTGTATAGCAAGCTGAATTCAAATATAATATGCTGATGAAGTACGAGATAGAAAAGAAATAGCAAGCTGTGTAATCGACTGAATTTACATGATATCACCCCAATTTCTTAGGATGTATAATATAAAGCCCTCTATAGTTTTTTAAACTTATTCTGCCAACAAGTCTTTAATCGCCGACTCTACGTTAATAAACTGAAATTCAAATCCTTGCTCTTTCAAACGATTTGAATGTACCAATTGTCCATCCAAAGCCAAGGTTGACATTTCACCCAACACAATACGTAAAACAAAGCTTGGAACCTTTGGTGCCCATAACTCTTTATTCAATTGCTCGGCAATACGTTTGGTCATATAAGTATTTGTAACGGGGCTAGGAGCAACTGCATTAATTATACCTTCTGTGCCGTGTCGTAAGCAATGCATATACACCTCAGCAACATCTTTGACATGAATCCAAGACATCCATTGTTTACCACTTCCTAAAGGTGATCCTACTCCCATTTTTATAGGTTTTACAAGTTTTGGGAAAGCCCCTTCGTTGGCATCTAGAACTACTCCTGTTCGAATAGTAGCTACTCGCATATCCAATTTTTTAAATTGATTAGCTGCAGCTTCCCAATCCTGCACTACTTTACCTAAGAACGAATCGTCTACCATCTCACTATCCTCAGTATACAAGGCTGTACGTGAAGGAGGATAAATTCCGATGGCACTTGCTGAAATATATTGAGTTACCAAATTGGGATGTTTGCTAAGGGTTTCAAATATTAAATTAGCACCATCTATCCGACTATCATAAATCTCTTTTTTATTGGCTGCAGTCCATCTATTAGAAACGGGCATCCCCGCTAAGTTTATTACAGCTGTAACATTTTCAAAAGCCTTTGGATCTATGGTTCCTGTTTTGGGATCCCAATAGAAACCTTTATAATTATTAAAGTCTTTTATCTTAGCTTTCGAAGTAGTTAAATAATGCACGGTAATATCTTTTTCATGGCAAATTCCCACTAACTCCGATCCCACCAATCCTGTTGCTCCAGCTATAAGTATGTGCATATGTATTTATTATTTGTGCCAAAAGTAGCAAAAATAGTAGTGTATATCCAATAGTTAACGCAAGATTGGCTTGGATGTTATATTTTCTTAACTCCTCTTAACATCTCGCGTTTTCCTGGTGGCCCAGGTAAACGTTCTACAGTAAAACCTATCTTTTGCAAAGTTCGTCTTACTTCACCTTTAGCAGAATAAGTAACTAAAACTCCATTTGGTTTTAAAGCTGCAAACATTTGTTCAAAAATAGGCGCCTTCCACAGTTCTGGCTGAACACGTGGCCCGAAAGCATCAAAATATATAAGATCAAAATCGCCCAATCCAATAAATTCTTCAAAACGGATATTTAATTTCTTCAGATTAAATCTATTAGATATCGCTTCTTTTTTCTCCCATGCACATGTATGTAGTTTTGTATAAATAGACTTATCTATCTCTAATTGCTCGGAAAAGTTAAGCTTTTCAATTTCCTTTATTGCTACCGGATATGCCTCTAATCCAGTATAATTAACATGCAGCTCCGATATTTCTTTTGCAATAAGATAGGTTAATAATGCATTTAACCCTGTACCAAAGCCAATTTCTAAAACAGAGATTGTAGAAGGTTTTTCTTTATTGTAGAAGTATTGCAATCCATGTTTAATAAAAACATGCATAGCTTCTTGAATTGCACCATGTTTAGAATGATACTGTTCATTCCATTTTGGCAGGTGTAAAGTGATAGAACCATCATCGGTATGTAAGAGTTCCTTTTTCAAAAATACTAGAAAGTTAAATTTTTATTCGATTTATAAATATCACAACAAAAGCACAAACAATAATAAACTTACACAACAAGAACATGATTAAATCTCAAGTTATTGCTAATTAGACAATATTCAAGTAATGTACTTTTGCAATAGTAATACAATCTAATGAATAAATATTGTTTTATAAGCGGGTTATTTTGATTACTTTTGTGCTACTTAATTTTTCACAAATATTTTGTACTATATATTATGAGCCTATCTAATTATACTATCCAAGTTAATACTTCCCCAACTTCAAGAATAGATCAAGTAGATTTTAACAACCTTATTTTTGGTGCGAACTTCACCGACCATATGTTTACCTGTGATTATAAAGATGGACAATGGGTAAATCCAACGATTCAGCCTTATGGCGATCTTACTATTTCACCAGCAGCTAAGGTATTTCATTATGGACAAGCTATTTTCGAAGGCATGAAAGCTTTTAAAGATGATACTGGTAAAGTATTTATGTTCCGACCAGACCAAAACATAAAGCGTTTCAACAAATCTGCTATTCGTTTAGCAATTCCTGAGTTTCCAGAAGATTTGTTTCTACATGCACTAAACGAGCTTATTAAACTGGATAGAGACTGGGTTCAACCTGGCTTTGGAAATGCTTTATATATACGACCATTTGCAATTGCTACGCAACCTGGGGTATTAGCTAGTCCTGCCAATCAATATAAATTCATTATTCTACTATCGCCTGTTCAATCCTACTTCTCTGGAGAAGTAAAAGTTGAAGTAGCCGAGAAATATAGTCGTGCGGCAGACGGTGGAGTTGGTGCAGCAAAAGCTGCAGGAAATTATGCAGCACAATTTTATCCTACAAATTTAGCAGCCGATCGTGGTTTCCAACAAGTAGTGTGGACGGATTCTAGAGAGCATAAGTATTTGGAAGAAGCAGGAACGATGAACGTGTTTTTCCGTATTGGCGATAAATTAATTACCGCACCAACAAGCGAGCGTATCCTAGATGGAGTAACGCGAAAGAGTCTTATCAAAATTGCAGAGGACTTAGATATCCCTGTTGAAATACGTCGTATACACATCGACGAGATTACAGAAGCTTCTGCAAATGGTACTCTAAAAGAAATATTTGGTTCAGGAACGGCTGCAGTTATAAGTCCTGTTTCGGCTATTAGCTACAAAGGAGTAGAATATAAACTTCCTGAAATGAAAAAGGAAGATAAATACGGGGTTATCCTGAAGCAGAAATTCATGGAAATTCAATATAATATATGCGAGGATTATGCTGATTGGCGCGTAGAGGTTAAATAAAAAAAGAACTAAATGTTTACAACCAATCAACTCATTTTCGCAGCGGTTTCCTTTGTTGTTTTTGTTATAGCAATGATTATCTTATATAAGAAAGACAAAGCTCAACACAAAAAACATTACAAGGGAAGCATTTGGATTCTAATAGGCTTTATTGTTTTTATTGGACTACTATTGTTTATAAAAACGAGCTTAAAATCTTAATAGAATTAGTTAATCTAATAAAAAAGGCCTTGCAAAATTGCAAGGCCTTTTTTATTATCAACTGTAAGTATTTAATCTTACTAATTTACCAATGGTAGATTGCTATAGTTTTTAGAATAGTACAACATTTGTTCTGCAAAGTCTTTTGGTTGTAACAATTCAAATCCTGTAATTTCACCATCCTCATCTTTTATTGGCATAATTTCTGGATTCACAAATCCACTATAAGGTGCTGTATCAAACTGGGCATTACGCTCTAGTACTTCCTTATGAATATCTTGATCCACTTTTACACCGTAAGTTTCTACAATTTCTTTGGCCGCTTCAAAATCGCCTTCCGAGGTAATACGCTGTGTTTCGCGTAATAATTCACCAAATAGCTCACGAAGTTTTTCATAGTCATGGATAACAAAATAAGTTTTTCCGTTTTCTACTATCTTTTCAATGACATTGTCTTCTTTCCCTCGTTCATATACTATGCTACTTACCCACTGGCGATTTCGCATATGAGTCTGCTCAATATCATCGCCTAGGTTAATTCGCACCAGCTGTAGCATCAATCCATTTCTAATGTAGTTATTATAGGCTGTTTTACCGACTTTCTTCCAATCGTCAACCAATCCAAGTTCTTCTAACTTTGGTGAGTATAAATAGTACAATCCGAATAAGTCTGCACGTCCCTCCTCTATAGTCGACGCATAGCTTCTTAATGTTTCGCGCGGAGTTCCTACACCTTCATTTATTTGTCCTGAAGCATGTCCTACTACTTCATGTAGAGCCGTGTGAAGATTACTAGCGAGCTGTCCATATTCTATACTCAGCTCTGCTTCTTCATCTGTATAAGCAAACTCTTTTATACGTCCGCTACCACTTGCTTTACCATAGGCTTCTATAATATTACCTAATGATACCGATTTACTTCCATGCTCTTGACGAATCCAATTGTTATTCGGAAGGTTTACTCCAATTGGAGTGCTTGGGCTTGAATCACCAGCTTCGCTAGCCACAACTACTGTTTTGTAGCTCACACCAGTAACATTCTCCTTTTTATGTTCCTCTTGTAATGGTGAGTTGTCTTCGAACCACTGGGCTTCTCTTGACAAAACATCCATTTTAGCCGACATATCAAAATCTTTTATTTGCACAATACTTTCGTATGCTCCTTTATGTCCTTTAGGATCGTTATATACTTCGATAAAGCCACTGTGCCAATCGATATTTCCCTCGGCTTTAAGCCATGCAATTGCATAATCATCCCAAGTTTTAAGATCTCCAGTATTATAGTACTCTATAAGAAGTTCTAAAGCCTCTACTTGCTCTTGGTTTTCGGCTACTTCTACTGCTTTTTCTAACCAGTAAACTATTTTATCTATAGCTTCGCCATACATGCCACCGCTTTTCCATACTTTCTCCACCAACTCTCCATCTACCTTAACCAACTTGCTGTTCAATCCTTTTTCTATAGGACGAATCGGATCTGCCTCCATCCCATCGTAGAATGCAGTAGCTTCGGCATCGGTCACATCGGCACCATAATAATTTACCGCACTATGCAGTACTATATCCATGTCTTTGGATAAGTTTGTACGTTTGTCGTCTTCATCATTAAATAACACCTCAACTATTTCTGCATCTAATTCTGTATTAGTGGTATCTAATAAATCATTAAAATAGTCTTTACTAAACTCAGGCTTTATTTTAGATGAGCTGTAATGGTGATGAATTCCATTGGAGAACCAAACTCGTTTTAAATAAATTTCGAAGTTTTCCCAGTCATTAGTATTCTTATCACCGTCGTACTGGGTATAAATATTTTCTAGTGCATGTCGAATGGCTAAATTGTGACGATAATTCTGATCCCAAGTAATATCTCTACCCTGGATTCCAGCTTTTGTTAGGTAGTACACAAGCTTCTGTTCCTTTAAGGTAAGCTCGTCCCATCCTGGAACTTCGTAGCGCAATATTTGTATATCTGCGAACGATTCAACAAAAGTGTCGGAAGTTTGCTCAGATTCTTCTATTTTAACTTTTGCTTCTGTATCTTTGCTTGTGTTATTAACACAAGATACCAGAAGACCACCGCTTAATAACAAAGCTAATAGGAAATTCTTATTCATTATATATTTAATTTTAGTTTTATAAAGGTAAATATATTAATTTCAGTACTTGTTAAGTTACTTAAAGAAAAGAAATATGAAAGTTTTAAAATACTTGATTTACCTTATACTTTTACTTCTAATAGGAGGAGCAATTCTTATCAGTACGGATAAAGGACAGTATAAAGTTACAAAAGAAATAACTCTGAATGCACCTAAAGAGATGGTGTATGATGTTTTTAAAAACTGGGAGCATTGGCAATCCTGGCACAAACGATGGACAGACGACAAAACAACTAGTCTAGATAGTCAGGGAAATAGCTTAGTATGGGCTAGCAATAATAAAATGTATGAAAAAGGCGAGGCAACTTTTACAAAAAATATTCCATATAAAACTTTGGAATTCGATACAGACATAAAAACCAATTTAGGTACCATGACCCAGCAAAATAAAATAAACCTAACTGGACTTGGGGAATTATCGACAGAAGTAAAATGGGAATCGAGCGTTACCCTTTCGTTCTGGCAAAAGCTGGCAGTAAGACTTGGAAAAGGAGATAAATATATCCAGTCAGAATCAGATTTATTTGTTTCAAGTCTGCTTATGCTAGATTCCAAGTTAGTCGAGAAAATGAACTTGCGCAACGCAGAAGTTTTGGGACTAACCATACTACCAAAGCGAAACCATATTCATACAGCGACTGCAAGTAATAAAGAGAATTTTATAGCAACAGCCAGAAAAAAAATTGACCAACTTTATAGTTATACTAAAGAATATGGAATTCCAATAAACGGTGATCCATTAGTTGTTATTCACAAAAGAGAAAATAACAACCAAAACTTTTTATTTTCTGTGGCTCTACCTCTAATAGATGGATATGAATTAAACTTAGAAAACCCAGAAATTGTTATTGGTGTTTTTAAATCACGTTCTACATTAAAGACAAGCTTAAAAGGAAACTATAAGTATTGGGAGGAGGCTTTAGAATTAGGCATTGAGTATATAAAACAACAACAACTAGAATCACCTCTAGAAGAGGGAATTGTTTTAAAATGGGTAAACTATAAGGATTTGCCTGTTAATCCAGCAGAATGGGTAACCGAAGTATACATTCCTGCTTATGAATAATAATCGATAATGGCAATATGAAATTATTATTAGTGTTTTTGGGAGGTGGTTTAGGTAGTACTTTACGCTATCTAGCGAGTGTCTATTTAATGAATCCAAACCAGGTATTTCCTAAAGCTACATTTCTAGTAAATCTTATTGGTTCTTTATTAATAGGTTTATTTGTAGGATACCAATTAAAATACCAAACAAACGATACACTTTCCTTATTGCTCGTAACAGGATTTTGTGGTGGGTTTACCACTTTTTCTGCTTTTAGCTTAGAGTCTTACAATTTATGGAAGGCACAGGAATGGTCGGTTTTAGGTGTATATATTAGTGCGTCTCTCGTTATGGGGTTCTTATTGGCTGCCTTAGGAATATTCCTTGCTCAGCGATTATAATACAGTTCAAACTTCACGCTTGAATAACAGTTTTTGTTTAATTGGCGCATGATTTACTACGTGCGAAAGTACGATTTGCGTTTTACTTTCTCCATAGACAATTATTTGATCTATAAAAGCTTCCATATGCTTTTGATCTCGAAAAACTACTTCCATTACTATATTTTCATTTCCAGTAATTCTATAGCAGTTTAGCACCTCTTCGAAAGTTTTCACCTTATCAATAAATGGCCGGAGTTTTCCCATAAAAGCACGTATAGTTATAATAGCTCTAAGTTGTAATCCAGTTTCTATAGGATCGATATTGGCAATGTACCCCTGTATAACTCCTAAATCCTCCATTTTCTTTATCCTTTCGGAAACCGCAGGTGAGCTAATCCCAACACGCCGACCAATCTCTGCATTACTCATTCTAGCATTTTCTTGTAAGCAACCTAAGATCCTCCAATTAAGTTCATCTACTTTCATTTCGAAGTTTATTTAACGTTATAACTTACAATATAAGGCTAAATATCAACCTGACCTTAATATCAATTGTTTATTACCCTTTATTCTTATTATTTTTGATTACGTCTAATGCCTAGAATCTTTATAACTACTTATGTACAACAATAATGCTTATTCTAAATCGCCTATTTATAATAAAGCTTTGGAGATTTTAAGCCTGTCAAGGAATATTTCACAATACTTAAATTATGAAATGTCCACACTAAAGCATGATGGACAGGAACATCCTGCTATTTATTTGACAGGGGATATCATTCTACATTCTAACTTTTTGGGAGACTTTATATTAGATGCTGAAAAGGAAGTTTTATCCGAAAACAGGGATAAACATTTAACCGCTATTGAAAAGTTGACATATCGCTTGCACAAAAACTGTGAACGACTAGAGAAACATTCAGATTATGGGAAAGATTTTATTCGTTTATTAAAATACGAAGTGCGCCGCTTTAGAGTTTTGCAACGAAAGTGGATGCTTACTTTATAAGCAAGCTTTATAATTATTATAAAAAAACCCCGATTTAAATAATCGGGGTTTTTTATACTTAATCTTTAAAAGATAATTACATATTTCTACGATACTGTCCACCTACTTCAAACAGTGCATTCGTAAGTTGTCCTAAAGAGCAAATTTTTGAAGCTTCCATTATTTCCTCGAAAACGTTCTCATTTTGAATGGCGCTTTCTTGAATTCTTCGGAGCGCTTTATCCGATTTTTCTTCATGAACTTTATGCAACTTATTTAGCGTGTCGATTTGTGCTTGTTTTTCCTCTTCGGTAGCACGGATTACTTCATTTGGTAAAATAGTAGGCGA
>DATGSX010000006.1:0-4074 GCA_035302145.1 Flavobacteriaceae bacterium
ATTCCGTTACAAAACTATGAGTTGCCTGCCGATTATACGTATTATAGCGTGCCTAGTAGACACGATGCAGCTTTCTTGATAGCAAAAGTTTCGGACTGGGAACAATATAACCTATTGCCCGGACAAGCACAGCTGATTGTAGATCAACAATATGCAGGGAATTCTTACATCAATCCAAATGCAACTACCGACACCCTAGAGATTAGCTTAGGAAAAGACGAACGCATTATCACTACACGCAAGCGTATAGATGAAAAAGGTAGTAGGCCATCGTTCTTAGGCAATACACAAAGACGAAGTTACACCTATGAAATCGAGCTTAGAAACACAAGAAAAGAAGCTGCAGCTATAGAGGTTAAAGAGTTATTCCCAGTATCTACTGAAAAAGATATAGAAATAAAATTAGACCAAGTATCGGGTGCACAAGTAAATTCTGAAAAAGGAGAGCTTACGTGGAAATTGAACCTAAAGCCTAATGAAACAACAAAGCTTATAGTTAGTTACACCGTAAGTTATCCAAAAGGAAAATATCTTTCGGGATTATAAATTATTTGCAGGAAAGGCAACGACCTACTCCTTATAATTAACATATTAATCCAACCTTATAAATATTCTTAAAAAGCCCTGTGTACTTGGTATCACAGGGCTTTTTGCTATTTACATTAATCTCTTCAAAGCCGAATAGCCAATATGTTGTTAACAAATTCCTCTTCTTTTCTTTGAGTTATCGAGAAATTTTAAGGATATTTCTGAAACTTTAAATAAAATCAAACTCAGATAAACATACTACGATAATTATGAAGAAATATCTTCTCGGCCTTCTAACACTTCTTACCCCTTTTCTCACCTTCGCTCAAGATGCATCGGACAGTGGTGCAAGTTTAGACGCGATATTTAAAAAATACACAGGATGGTTTGTAGACTTTGTCTTTCTAGAAATCCATTTCAGTGAAGAGTTTCAAATCCCTTGGGTTTTAATCGTATTGGTTGGGGGTGCTATTTACTTCACTTTTTATTTTAAGTTCATCAATATCCGACGTTTCGGAACGGCCATTAAAGTGGTAAGCGGAAAGTATGAAGATATAGAAAAACATGGGGCACGGAAGCTTTATGATGTGGATGATGTAGAGGAACAACAAGAGCAAATAGAAGAGATTTTAGACGAAGGGGAAGGATCCGATGGCGAGGTTTCCCATTTCCAAGCACTTACTGCAGCGCTATCGGCCACGGTAGGCTTAGGAAATATCGCAGGAGTCGCTGTTGCCCTATCCATAGGTGGCCCTGGTGCTACATTTTGGATGATTGCAGCAGGAATTGTAGGTATGGCTACTAAATTCACAGAGTGTACCTTGGGAGTGACCTACCGTGATATAGACCCTGATGGTACGGTTTACGGTGGCCCGATGTATTACCTGAAAAAAGGACTCGGACAGAAAAATATGGGAAAATTAGGAAGGATCTTAGCTATTCTTTTTGCCATCTTCGTAGTAGGTGGTTCTATTGGCGGGGGCAATATGTTCCAATCCAACCAAGCCTCTGCACAATTCAATGAGCTATTTCATTTACAAGATACCAATGCCAGTATATGGTTTGGAATCATCATGGCTATTTTGGTAGGTATCGTAATTATTGGAGGAATAAAACGCATTGCCAAGGTAACCGAAAAGGTAGTGCCATTTATGGCAGGAATGTATATTCTAGCTGCCGTGATAATCCTAGTTTTAAACTACCAATATATAGGAGCTGCATTCGCTTTAATATTTAAGGGAGCGTTTAGCGGTCTCGGTATAGCTGGCGGTGTTGTTGGAGTGTTTATTCAAGGTATTCGTAGAGGTGCATTTTCCAACGAAGCAGGAATTGGTTCCTCGGCCATTGCCCACTCCGCAGTAAAAACAAAATATCCAGCATCCGAAGGAATTGTAGCGCTTTTAGAACCATTTATAGATACCGTAGTCATCTGTACCATGACCGCTCTAGTGATTATTATCACCAATTTCGACCATAATATTTTAGTATACGGCGATGCTATTACCGAAGGTGTAGAACTTACCGCCAATGCTTTTGACAGCGTCATCCCCCACTTCTCTATCGTCCTTACCATAGCCGTTATCTTATTTGCATTTTCGACCATGATTTCCTGGTCCTACTACGGCATGCAAGGCTGGGCCTTCTTATTCGGAAGAAGTCGAAGAACAGAAATGACCTACAAAGTAATCTTCTGTTTCTTTACCTTTTTAGGTGCTACCATTAGCCTAGGTTCGGTTATCGATTTCTCCGATGCGATGATCTTCGCCATGGCCGTTCCAAATATCATCGGACTAGTAATCCTAGCCCCAGTAGTTAAAAAAGAACTTAAGAAATACATGAATGCCATCAAACTAAAAGACGAGGCTCTTGACGAAGGTCTAGAGGATATACAGAAGAAGATGTAGGTTGTAGCTAGATTTTCTATGGTTCCTTAGCGGTTAATCGGTGAGTATTTATTCCTGAGGCGATAGACGTAACACGTGAATCGTAATTTGTGATTCGTCTTTTTGTATTTCCGCTTTTTTATACTGTGGATCACTTTACTAATGCCAACTAGTTTTATCTATTGCTAGCAGCTTTAGCTGTGGGATGGAGATTTGTAGACTATCTCCATGGGCTTTAGCCCCATATGCGTTTCTAACATGGTATTTTCCACTAGCTTTGGATCTTTTGTAGGCGTGATTTGATTACCTTTTCTAACTCAGGATTAATATTTTTATTGCCCACAGCTTTAGCTGTGGGATGGAGGGTTGCAGACTATTCTTGGGCTTTAGCAGCATATGCATTTCTAACAAGGTATTTCCTACTTGCTTTGGATTCTTTGTGGGCGTGATTTGATTGCCTTTTCTAACTCAGTATTAATATTTTTATTGCCCGCAGCTTTAGCTGTGGAATGGAGGGTTGCAGACTATTCTTGGGCTTTAGCCCCATATACGTTTCTAACATGGTATTTTCCACTAGCTTTGGATCTTTTATAGGCGTGATTTGATTACCTTTTCTAACTCAGGATTAATATTTTTATTGCCCACAGCTTTAGCTGTGAGATGGAGAATTGCTGACTATTCTTGGGCTTTAGCCCCATATACGTTTCTAACATGGTATTTTCCACTAGTTTTGGAGCCTTTAGGTCCTTTATCGTAACTCGTGATACATAAGGCCCTAAACAAGCGAAGTGCAACGAGCGACTAACCCGTTGGAGCTTGCGACACCACTAAACCTTCTAAATAGTTCCGAAGAATAAATAAAGTCATTATTATAAAATACTATCGTTCACTAGTTCACAGGTTTACTGATCACAGATCACCGACCCCTCATAATGCCTGAGCCAGTGAAGGCACATAACACCAGAACCGCTTAACGCTTAACCGATTAAACGATTCACCAATTCACCAATTCACCGCGTAGCTGCCAACAGCACCGAAGCTACCTCACTGTTACTTTAATATTGACATACTACTAACGACAAATATTCTCTCTTATATTTACTTTTTTGCATTGCCCAAAAAAGTAACAAAAAACTCTAGACCATACTTGTACATCGGTCAACGCTCGCAAGTACTGGCTAAAATAAAAAAGTCAGATTAAGCATTAGATCTTCGATGAATACACTCGTCTGACAGGTTTTATTTCTTAACGCCAGTACTTACGGCCTGTGGCGAGACCTCGCTATCCACACTCGATGTCCTGCGCAACGGTCGGCTTAAGGAGTTTTACTACTCGTAATTTACTTTAGTGGTAGACTTGTAACTGTTTAATACGTTAAATTTTATTATTTAGATTGTTGCAAACTCTAAGAAAGGAAAGAATATCCTGATCCCTGGCCCCTCATCACGCCTGAGCTTGCGAAGGCCATAACGACATAACTTCATAGCGATTATGAAGAATGAGTAACGTAGCAAGTAAAAACTCCCTTATTCACTCCAAAGTCAGATTATTGCGGTAGTAGAAAAATATATCGGCAAATATCGTTTTCATATAAAGTCCCATAAGGAAGAGTAACGGAATGATATTAATTTAACTATGTTTATGTTCCTTGCACAAGTAGGA
>DATGSX010000007.1:0-18084 GCA_035302145.1 Flavobacteriaceae bacterium
CAATTAGCGACTTCTTACCAAGTGCAATGTATAGAAGCCTACGGTACTCTCCAGATGGAAACTACTTATTGGTTAGTACTATTAAACGACCATTCTCTTATTTAGTACCTTACCATAGATTCCCAACTGTAGAAAAAGTATATACAGCCGATGCGCAAGAAGTAACTACAGTAAACGAAGTACCATTGACCGAAGTTCTACCACAAGGGTTTAACTCTACACGAGAAGGTAAACGTAATTTAGGTTGGCGCAGTGATAAACCAGCTACAATATACTGGGTAGAAGCTTTAGATCAAGGTGATCCATCTGTAGAAACACCATATAGAGATGCTGTTTACCAAGTAGAAGCACCTTTTACAGGTGAAAAAGAGTTATTGGTGAAAACCCAAAATAGATATTCAGGAATTACATGGGGTAACGATGATTATGCCATTGTTACAGACAATTGGTTTTCAGACAGAAACACCAAAACCTACGTGTTCAATCCTTCGAACAATCAAAAGAAACCATTTGTAATTTTCGATAGAAATTACCAAGATGTTTATTCGAATCCAGGCAGTTTTGTTACTGCACGAAATAAGTTTGGTCTATTTACACTGGATATCCATGATAATACAGCACATCTAATTGGTGACGGTTTTACAGAAAAAGGTCAGTTCCCATTCATAGATGCGATTAACTTAAAAAACGGTAAAACAGAGCGATTATATGAATCTACATATACAGATAAAGTAGAGAATATCATTAAAATACTCGACCTTAAAAAAGGAAGTGTATTAGTTCGAATTGAATCGCAAAATGAATATCCTAATTACTTTATTCGCAATATAAAGCGAAAGAATAAAGTAAAGCAAATTACGGATTTCGATAACCCATACCAAAGTCTAGCTTCGGTTCACAAGGAAGTAATTACCTATCCACGTGAAGATGGATTGGAGTTATCTGGAACTTTATATATTCCTGCCGATTACGATGGAAAAGAAAAATTACCTATGATTCTTTGGGCTTATCCTAGAGAATATAAAAATCGTTCCACAGCATCGCAAAGCACATCAAACCCGAATAGATTTGTAGCACCTAACTATGGTTCTCCTATATTTTGGGTAACCCAAGGCTATGTTGTTTTAGATCAAGCTGCATTCCCGATTGTGGGTGAAGAAGACGAAGAACCAAATGATACTTTCGTTGAACAATTAGTTGCAAATGGTAAAGCTGCCATTGATGCTGTAGATAAGTTAGGTTATATAGATCGTAATCGTGTAGGAGTTGGTGGACACTCTTATGGCGCGTTTATGACAGCAAACTTATTAAGCCATTCCGATTTATTTGCAGCGGGTATTGCAAGAAGTGGTGCCTATAACCGTACGTTAACACCATTTGGGTTCCAACGAGAAGAACGCAATTATTGGGAAGATCCAGATTTATACAATACCATGTCACCTTTTATGAATGCAGAAAAAGTAAATGCTCCTATTCTGTTAATTCATGGTGCTGAGGACAATAACGCAGGAACCTATCCTATGCAAAGTGAACGCTATTTCAATGCTTTAAAAGGATTAGGAAAAGTTTCAAGGCTAGTTATGTTACCTAAAGAAAGTCATGGTTATGCCGCTAAAGAAAGTATTTTACATATGCTTTGGGAACAGCATAATTGGTTAGAGAAATATGTAAAGAATAGAGAGTAAAGTCTACCCTATTAATTCATTAAAAGCCAGAAATCATACTTCTGGCTTTTTTTTATGAAATAATGTCTAGTAAATATGACAGCATGACAGCATTTTGTAATTGGTATTGGATTTGCACTTAGGTAAGCAATCTATTAAACAACTTGAAAACAATAATTAAAAGATATGAGTAAAGGCACTATTAATGTATCGGTAGAGAATATCTTTCCACTGATTAAAAAGTTTTTGTACAGCGATCACGAAATTTTCCTTCGTGAATTAGTTTCTAACGCAACAGATGCTACTTTAAAATTAAAGCACCTTACCAATATTGGCGAAGCTAAAGTAACCTATGGCGACCCTATAATTGAAGTTAAGATTGATAAGGATAATAAAACCTTACATATCTTAGACCAAGGTCTGGGGATGACTAAAGACGAGGTTAATAAGTATATTAACGACATTGCTTTCTCTGGCGCCGAGGAGTTTATAGAAAAATATAAAGATAAGAACGGCGAAGATGCTGGTATTATAGGACATTTTGGTCTTGGTTTCTACTCTGCTTTTATGGTGGCCGATAAGGTTGAGATTATAACCAAGAGTTTTAAGGATGAGCCTGCTGCACATTGGACTTGCGATGGTTCACCTGAGTATACTTTATCGGATCATGACCGAAAAGAAAGAGGAACAGAAATCATTCTTCACATTGCAGAAGACTCTTTAGAGTTTTTAGAAGAAGGTAGAATCCAAGAGCTTTTAACGAAGTATAACAAGTTCATGCCAATCCCTATTAAGTTTGGTATGAGAACCGAAACCCTTCCAAAACCTGAGGATGCAAAGGAAGACGATCCAGCACCTACAAAAGAGGTTGACAATATTATAAACAACCCGAATCCAGCTTGGACTAAGCAGCCTACCGAATTAACGGAAGAAGACTATGCTAACTTCTATCGTGAATTGTATCCTATGCAATTCGACGAACCACTATTTAATATTCACCTTAACGTAGATTATCCGTTTAATCTTACGGGAATTTTATACTTCCCTAAGCTTACAAACGATATGACTATTCAAAAGGATAGAATTCAGCTATACCAAAACCAGGTTTTTGTAACCGATAATGTAGAAGGGATAGTTCCAGAATTCTTGACCATGTTACGCGGTGTAATCGACTCACCCGATATTCCACTAAACGTATCGAGAAGCTACTTACAAGCTGACGGAGCGGTAAAGAAGATATCGAACTACATTACACGTAAAGTTGCGGACGAATTAAAGTCTATGTTTAGGAATAGCCGTGAAGATTTTGAAGCAAAGTGGGACGACATTAAAGTTGTTTTAGAATATGGAATGCTTACCGAGGATAGATTCTTCGACAGAGTAAAAGACTTCGTATTATTCCCAACTATCAATAAGGAGTACTTTACGTTAGAAGAGTTTAGAGAAAAAGTAAAAGATGCACAAACAGATAAAGACGATAACTTAGTGCTACTTTATACTTCTAATCAAGAAGAGCAGCATAGCTATATTACCGAAGCTACAGATTTAGGATATGAGGTATTACTTCTAGACTCCCCTATCGTTCCGCACTTGATGCAGAAATTAGAAGCAGAAGGTGAAAAGCTACAGTTTGTTCGTGTAGACTCAGACAGTATAGACAACCTTATCAAAAAAGATGAGGACTCGATCTCGAAGTTAAGCGATGAGGAAAAAGAAAGTTTGAGTACTACCCTTACAGAAGTAGTAGATAAATCGTTCACTGTTCAATTAGAAGCTAGAGATAGTAAAGCTAGTCCGTTCATCATTACCGAGCCAGAATTTATGCGTCGTATGAAAGAGATGCAACAAACAGGCGGCGGTGGTATGTTTGGTATGGGAAATATGCCAGAAATGTACAACTTGGTTGTAAACACTAATCACGAGCTTGTGGGCGAAATCCTAAAGGCCGAAGGTGAAGAGCAAAAACGCTTAATAAACCAAGCTGTAGATTTAGCTAAATTGAGTAGAAACTTACTTAAAGGGGAAGAGCTAACCGCATTTATAAAGCGTAGCTACGACATTCTAAAGTAATTTTTATAGAATATAGATAATTAAAAGGACCTTCTTAAAAAATTAAGAAGGTCCTTTTAATTATAGGATATCCGATTTTATTTAGTTAATCGTTTTTATCCAAAAATATCATTTAATAAAACTGCTAATCGTAAGCCTCCCTTTTGTAGTTGCGATCTAACAGTATCCATATATAAATACATATAGTCGTATCCAAGTTTATCTCCTATATCGGTATTATTATAGATATCCTCCATCAACGCCCTACTTTCATACAACCAATCCATATAACCTCCACTTTGAATAGCTTTCTTTTCCGATTTAGTTAAGCGTTTTGCATTTGATGTTAATTCGGAATAGTTCATTTGGTAGCTTTCTATCATTTGGCTATCCCAAACCCTATGTAGATTAGTTCCTTTATTAAACCATCTTACTTGAAAGTCATTTCCTCCTTTATCATCCGCTATACCAACGTGAAGCGGTTGGTGTAAATCTCCAATAAGGTGAATTAGCATTTTTAAATAGAAAACTTTATCGGTTTGGCTAGCATCAGGATCTTCTAAAACTTTTATCGATTTTTTTATACCATAAACAATATCTCCGTTCTTACTCTTTGGATGTTCCTCATAGGTTTTTCCAAAAGGAATATTCACATAATGCCAAGGACTATATTTTCGATAGCTTCGATCGCTTTTTATTTCATCGGCAAAGGTTGAGACCAATGCTAATGAATCTCCATTTAAAAGCTCATCTATTTTTTTCTTAGCTTTTGTCGTCAAATGTTTTTCTGCTATTTCTCCTGTCACCCTATGTCCAGTTGGTCCCCATGCGTATGCAGAAAAGAAGGAAATAAAAAATACAATAAGTAAAAATAGTATACGTCTCATTTTTCTTTTAATTTCTGCAAATATAGCACTTTACATCCTACCAATATTTTTTACTCTTACAATATTATTTATTCTAATTAATGTATGTTTTTACATCCCTTAATTACCTAAGAATACACTAATGTGTAAATAGGTACAATACAGAGGGCAAATTCTAAAAACTGACTTATATTTGCCTCCTATCATATTTTAACTTTAGAATTAGATCAAAAAACATGATTCGAAATATAATAATCCTCAGCTGTAGCCTTTTGCTTTTATTTAGTTGTTCCATTACAAACGATGAAAACACCATGATTTTAAAAGGTAAGGTAAAGGATTTAAAAAAAGGCACCATTTTATTGGAGCGATTTGTAGATAGTGCTTACGTAGCTATAGACTCATCTGTTATATACGGGGACTCTAATTTTGAGTTTAAAAAACAATTAGAAAGTCCAGAGGTATTGCATTTGCACTTACGATTAGAGAATGGAAGTTTAATCGAAGATAGAGTTTCTTTCTTTGCAGAGCCAGGTGAGATAAATCTATACACCAAATTAGATGACTTTTCTGATGCTACTGTAGAAGGTTCTAAAAACCATGAGTTATTACTAACCTATTATAAAATGGCGCAGCGATATAATGATCGAAATTTAGAACTTATTGTAGAAGAGTTTAATGCGCAAAAAGAAGAGAACGATTCGTTAATTAAAGCTGTTGAAAATAAGAAACTAGCTCTAATACGAAATTCATATTTAGCTACAGTGAATTTTGCATTACAACATGCCGATCAAGAAATTGCTCCGTTTGTTATGGTATATGAAACACCCGATATTAACGTTCAATACCTAGATACTGTATACAACAATTTATCAGATAAAGTAAAGCAGAGCGGTTATGGCAAAGCCTTAGAATCGAGAATTACAGAGTTGACCTTAAAAGAGTAAAGATTAATCCGATACTTATTTTATTAAAACAAAATCGCATGATAAAATTTTTATCATGCGATTTTTTACTTGTTTTTTAGATAGATACTACTTCCAAGAATTGATTTGCTCTACAAAAGAATGAGCTTTCTCTTCAAACTCTTTTCGTACTGATTTGATATGCGATTTACGATTCTCTACCTTTTTGTTGATATCTGTTATCAATTTATCATACGTAGAAAAAACTTCATTGCTAAATGCGTCTACCTGCTCTTCTGTAACCGTTTCTTGCATTTCTAAATTTACTTCGGCCGCATCTAAGATATCACCTAGTACATAATTAATTTCCTTCTTAAGGTTTCTTATACTTCCCATAACTTTCAAGTTTATACTTGTAAATCTACACTTGTTCTGGAATATATACTTCTAATAACTCGAAATCTTTTCCTTTTATTTTTAGGCTATCGCATACGGCGGGAATTAAGAAAGACTCTCCTTGCATTATTTCTTCTGACTTGCCATTTACATATACTTCTCCTTGACCTTTTACGCACATATAAACAACAAAAGAGTCTTTTTTTGATAAATCTCGAGTTAGTTCGCCATCAATCACCACCTTGTTTGTATTAAAATAAGGTGTATTACAAATAGCAGTTACATCATTGGTTTTGTCTTTGTAGACAAGTTTCGTATCCTTTTGAGTAAAGTCTATAGCGTCTAGTGCCAGCTCTGTATGTAGGTCTCTAGGCTGACCTGAAACTCCTAGCCTATCCCAATCATAAATCCTATAAGTTATATCGGATGCTTGTTGTACCTCGGCCAAAAACACTCCTTTACAAATGGCATGCACAGTACCAGATTCAACCAAATACGCTTCGCCTTTTTTAATATTTTGGTATTGCACAATTTCGGCAATACGTTTTTGCTCTAAATATTTTTTATACTTTTCCTTATTCATGGATTGATTAAACCCTAGAATAAGCTCTGCATCTTCATCTGCATCTATAATGTACCACATCTCTGTTTTACCAAAGGAATTGTGTCTTTCTTTTGCTAGGTCATCATTAGGGTGTAACTGAACAGAGAGGTCCTTTTCCGCATCAATAAACTTAAACAACAAAGGGAATCTAGCGCCAAACTGTTTATACACATGTTTCCCTAATAATTCCTCTTTATATTCTTTCAATAGAACATTCAACGGTGTACCAGCTAAATCGCCATTGCTCACCACCGATATATTTTCTTCCAATCCGCTAATCTCCCAGCTTTCGCCAATCGGTCCTTTGGTATTTTCATCTTCAGGTATATATTTATTACCACCCCAAACTCTTTGCTTTAGGATAGGTGCAAAACGCAATGGATATTTTATATTTTCTATTTTTATTCCGTTGTTCATAAAGCTTCTATAAACTCGTTATCTACAAGTAGTAAAAACAACTTTATCTTACTTAAGATAAATCTGCTTAGGACTTAATCTCACTTATTTTTTATCTCCCTTTAAACACCACATAGTTTCGCGGTGTTTCATATAGCTTAACAGTGATTTTTAACTTTGGATCTATTCGTTTCCTAAGCTTATCCCATATCACCATAGAAATATTTTCCATGGTTGGATTTAATGTTTTAAACTCGGGTACTTCTATATTGAGATTCTTATGGTCAAATGCTTCGACTATTTCTTCGTCTATTAGTTTACGAAGCATATTCATATCCATTAAAAAACCTGTCTTTTCATCTATCTCGCCCGTAATTCCAACCTCCAGTTCATAATTATGACCATGGTAGTTTGGATTGCTACATTTACCGAAGAAGTCAAAATTTTCCTGATCGGTCCATTCTTTCCTATACAATCGATGGGCAGCGTTGAAATGTGCTTTTCTATAGACCGTTAAGCTCATAATTTAATGGCATCTAAATGTTCGGACATTATTATTTTAAACCATGCCGTATATTTTTCGGGATGTAGTTCTATATCAACAAGTAAATCTGGTATACCTATCCATTTAAAAGCGGCTACTTCGTCTGGGTTTATCACTGGATCGTCATTATACTTTCCTACCATAATATGATCTAACTCATGCTCAGTTAATCCATTGTCGAAACCAGCTTTATAAATAAAGGTTTTGCGGAATGTTAAGTCGGTAACAAAGCCCATCTCTTCTTTTAACCTGCGCTTTCCCGCATCTAATGTTGACTCTCCATCACGTTGATGGCTACAACATGTATTTGCCCATTTACCTGGCGTATGGTATTTATGCAAGGCACGTTGTTGTAAAAGCATTTGTCCCTCATCATTGAATACAAACACAGAAAAAGCTCTATGCAATTTGCCTTTCTCATGCGCCTCTAACTTTGGCATCAAACCTATTTTTTCATCTTTATCGTTCACAAGAACAACCAATTCTTCTTTCATCGCTTGATTTTAAAATAAACACAAAAATACATAATTCGAATGGTAATTGCCTGAAAATAGATTACAGATGTACAATTTACCCTAAAATTCTAGAGGTATAAAACTCAATGAACTATGGCATTAAGAAAGAAATCTATGCAATTTATTATTATGAAAAGCTCATAGCTTCTTTCAATTAAAATTAATTTTGGCTTTAAAAACACCCTATTGGAAGAGTGCATTACCTCAAGCTAAACTCCATGTAAACAGGTAGATGGTCGGATATACCACGAGCATGCTCAAGGTTCTCACAAGAGACAACAAAGTCAACGCTATTGGCTTGGTGTAGTTCTACTTGAGAGGTATAGTAAATGTTGTCAATAGGATGATTCAGATAACCTGTGCCATCACATTTCCACTTTAGCGTAGTTTTTTTATTATTTAGAGCGCTTTTAAATCCTTTTTTATAGAATGAATCCCACACGGCATCTTTTTCACTTGTATTAAAGTCCCCAGCAATTAGTAAGTATGGGGTATTCCATCTTTCTGGATAGTCTAATAGATGGATAATTTCTTCTTGTGGATTATCATTGTATTTACGTGAGTGATAATTAGCTACGTAAAATATTTTATTTTCTTTTTTGGATTTAAAGGCTGCAATATAAGGTTCTCTGTAAAATAGATTTTCTCGTTCTTTATCTAAAAAAGCACGATACTGAATAGCTACTCTAGATGGCTTCCATAAAAACGCATAGCGTTCACTCATATAGACTGAAGGACTTTTAGTAGGATTACTGATTCGATAGTCCCATTGAGAACCCGTTCGATTTAGTGCATCTACCAAACGAGCAACGGCTTGAGCACCAGCAGGATCTTTTGCTACCACCTCTTGAATAGCTACAATGTCAAAGTGACGCAGTATTTGTGCCATTTCCCAAATTTCCTCATCTGTTTTCGACCTTCCTAAGTGCTGGATATTCCAAGATGCTAAGCTTAAGTTCTTAAATTCTGGTATAGAACTCTCTTCTACACTTTCATCCAACTCTAGTATTATCTCATCTTCTAAAACAGACGTTACTTCAACTAGGATCCTTTCTGTTCTAAGGAGAGCCTTTTCTAAATTAAAACTGTTTTGATGGCAACTCAAACCAATAATAACAGGTAGAAGTAAAAGGAAAAGTCTCCTTAAAATAAATTTCATATTGATTTACACCTTTTATATAACTAATAATTTACTCAAAAAAACAACTCAATTTAAGTCTAAAATATAACTGCGTTATTGTTCAAGTATATAGAAAATATTCGAATTGAAACAATATTTATTGTCTACGATTACATTTAAGTAAGAAGAGATTTTAAATGGAAGTAAGTATTATCTGAATTTGGTATTGTAAGTAAAAAAGCAGCTGTTTTTTGCTTAAAACAGCTGCTTTTACATTTGCTAATACAAAATTAATTAAAATCCAAAAGTGTACTCTGCATCCCAAAACAGTTTAGTTTCTGGAGCATCTCCACCTATTGCACTGGCTGCATTATTATAGTTTGTTCCATTTAAGTTTTGCTCTGTTACAGGATAAGTGTAACGCACAGGAAATCCAGAATTTTTACTCAACGGTTCTACTAAAACTGGATAATCCAAACGACGTACCGATAAGTATGGTGCGAATGTTCTATTATATAGTGCAATCCATGCTTGGGTGCCAATTACCTCTTTCCAAGGTGCTGTTGCCGAACTACTTGCAATTGCCATATCGTAATCCACCTCAGGTTTTGCTAAGTAATCTTCTACTCCAGCACTACCCCATTGTTCAAATGAAGCACGTATAGCTCCATCATAATGATGTTTTGGTGTACCACCTACTGCAAAGTTTCTAGCTGCTGCTTCGGCAAGTAAAAACTTAGCCTCCACAAAAGAAAGAATAGTACCAGGCAAATTAGCTACCACCAAGGTTCGATTTACATGAGAATGATCTACATAACGAGTTTGATCTCCAATAATTCCGCCATCATATATGGCATAAAATACCATTTCACCGATTTCAGGAAGTGCATTTATATATTTAATGTCAACTGAATTTGCGCCAACAGAGTGTATGGTTCCTAAAAGTGTAGGTACGTCTGGGTCACCAGAATCAACATAAACGCTGTTTCCAACAACAGGATTTCCATCAATTGCCTCGGCAAATGTAATAGTTACTACTCCTCCTGTTTCAGACACACTAGCTACTTCACCAACCTCCTCGTTTTTGTTAGGATCAAAGTAGTTTGTACGTCTTGGATCCTCCAAGTCGTTCATTATATCTACAAGCGTTTTGCCAGCTACATAATCATTTCTACCACTTAAAACCAAGTTATCGTTTACTGGGTTATTATTTGGAGCAGTAGAACTGTATGCATAACTTGCATCATCAGCATGGGAATCGAAAACACCACCCAGGTAGGCTGATTCTACAATATCTTGTGCAAGATCTGGTCGTGTATCTGCTAAAGTAAGTCCCATTCGCAATTTTAAAGTGTTAGCAAATTTAGTCCAACTCAAAACATCACCACCATAGATCATGTCATCGCTCGCATCGAATCCTCTTTCAGAATCCATCGAGGTCAATGCTGCATCTAATCTATTGACAAGGTCTAAGTATACTGTTTCTGCATCATCGTACTTTGGTAGAAGATTGTCGATATCTAGCGCCTCTTCGTATGGTATATCGCCATAGGTTTCTACTAAATTACTATAGGCGTATACCGAAAGAATTTCGATAATAGCCAGCTTATTAGGCTTTTGGCTATTGGTAAGATCCAAGTCGGTTTCGTTTATAATCTTGGCAGCTTCTCGTAAGTTATTTAAAACATCATTATAGATTATGCGCCAGTGATTATCGGGTATGGAGCGTGTTACTTGATCGTAATTACTCTCATCAGGATAAGTTGTTTCCTGCCAATGCTGCACCCATAAACGGTTGTTGTTTAAGTTAACATTCGGAGTAGTCATTTGATCTACTAATCGCTTTTGTGCTGTCACAAATAGACTCTCTCCATTAACAGAAACCGGGTCTTTTGTGTTGTTATTCAAGTCTTCTAGGTCCGATGAACACGAAACTGTAAAGACTGCTGCTGTTATTAATATTATCAGTTTTCTCATGGTTTTCATCTTAAAATTGTAGTTTAACGTTAACTCCATATTCTCTTGTTGTTGGAATAGCTCCTGTAAGGTAACCTTGAAGATTACCAGAACTAAGTCCTGCTTCTGGATCTGCATAAGGAACATTCTTATGAATAATCCATAAGTTGGATCCTGTAAGCGATATTTGAGCACCTGTTAAGAAGGTATCACCCAAAAGGCTTGTTGGCATATTATAGGTCAAATTCACTTGTCTTAATTTCACATAACTTGCATCATAAACAAACTCAGAGTTTGGCAATGCAGCATATCCAAAGGCGCCGAATTCTGAGGCATCTACACGAATATCGTTCACTGTACCATCAGGATGCACTCCTTCGTTTATAAACCCTCCACCATCGGCTAAAGCGTTACGGACAGGATTTCCTAAATCATTGATAAATGCACTATTTGGATAAAGTCCTGTTGCTTCCCCATAGTATTGATCCAATGAGAATAGGCTTCCACCTTTTTGAAAGTCAATCAAGAAACTAAAGCTAAAGTCTTTATATGTAAAGGAATTGGAAATTCCCATTAACCAATCTGGATTGGTATCGCCAATCACATTGTTTGAAGTTGGTGTTCGCATATAAAACCCAGTATCAGGATCAACTAGCTTATTGCCATTGTCATCGTATAAATAGTCTGTACCATACAATACCCCATATGGCTCCCCTTTAGTAGCTTGAATAGTTATACCACCTTGGAATCTACCTAACTGTATGGTTTGTGTGCCTTCTGGAAGTGCTACCACTTTGTTTTTAGCTTTTGTAAAATTTACATTCATGTTCCATGCAAAATCTTCCATTCTAATCGGCACCAAATTTAGACCTAGTTCTATACCTTTATTTTCAATTTCGCCAGCATTTAATAATTTACTTACATAACCTGTAGAAGTAGAAATCGGAACATTAATAATTTGGTCTATTGAATTCGATTTATAATAAGCCAAGTCAAAACCTACTCTATCATTCAAAAATCTCATTTCTAAACCTGCTTCATAGCTTTTTGTTCTTTCTGGCTTTAAATCAGGATTGTTTGAAGCGGAAGGTAAGGAGGTTCCAATATCATTATTTATTTGGTAGGTATCTATTAGCCTATCGAATGGAGCTGCATTTCCAACTTCCGCATAATTCAATCGGAATTTTCCGAAATTAATAGCATCTACATCAAGTAGTCTGCTAAAAACAAAGCTAGACGATACAGATGGGTAATAGAATGTACTATTATCATCCGGTAAGGTTGATGCATGATCTCTTCTTAATGAAGCATCTAGATAGACTGTATCATCTAAACCAAAAGACACAGAAGTGAATATACCATCAACTCCAACCTTTTCAGCAATTTCTTTAGGGTTTGGGGCTGCATCAACACCATTTTGTAAAGAATAAAGATCGGCTATTAATAAACCACCTGAGGTAGAAGCGAATACTGAGTTGAATTCATTTCGACGAATATTAGTTCCAAGAAGTCCAATAAAACTGATTCGATCACTTATATCTTTATTAAAATTAAGCATCAAATCGTAGTTAGTCTCGGTAGATCTGATTTCTCTACGAGCGTAACCAGAATTTACATTCCCTCTAGTAACACCGAAGTTAGATGGAACGGAACCAACAGCTCTACGCTCTTCCTGAGTTTCGTTGTACGTGTCGGTAGCTACTCTACCCATTACACTTACCCAGTCGGTAATTTTGTAATTCAATTCGATTTTACCTAAGAAACGATTTCTACTATCATTTTGATAGTTTTTATAACGGGTCCAATATGGATTGTCCCAATATATTGGTTGAGCTCCAGTTTCGGAGGAACCTGGGTTCCAAGAAATGTTTCTACCAGTACTTTTAAATATATCTCGTTGTTGATTTAAGTCAACATTAGTCTGCCACCATTGACGGAACATTCCTAGTATATTATCATTATATCCAGTAGAATTACGTCCTAAAGCGTCGGTTTTAATATAATTTGCGTTAGCTGCAACCGATAAACGCTCATTGACGTCAAAGTCTCCACTAAAGGAAAAGTTATGCCTGTCTATTTGTGAATTAGGCATAATTCCAGATTGATCAAGCTTTGTATAAGACAAGCGATAAGAACCATCTTCATTTCCATTAGATATTGAGATGGTAGTGCTAAGCGTAGTTGGTGTTTCAAAGAACTCTTTAGCACCATTCTTTGCAGAAATCCAAGGGGTTTTTGTCATATAGTTTGGAGAGCTCGGATCAAAAGCATCCCATTGATAAATAAATTCGGATCGAACGCTGGACCATATGAACCATCATCTAAATAATTTGAAATTTGATCATCTACACCGTCCCCTGTAAGATCTTCAAATGTAAATTCTTCACCACCGTATCCTGCACCATACTGATTTTGATACTTTGCAAAAGTACTGGAATCAATAGAGCCTGTCGTAAAACCAGAACTAATCGTTACACCTAATCCTGATCCTCTAGCTCCTTTTTTAGTAGTGATTATTATAACACCATTTGCAGCGCGAGAACCATAAAGTGCAGATGCTGCAGCACCTTTTAATACGTTTATGGACTCGATATCGTCAGGATTTATATCCGATGCAGCATTACCGTAATCATAATAATTCCCCGATGCTGTAGCCTGAGCAGCAGCATTTGTGTTACGATTATCAATTGGCACTCCATCAACCACAAATAAAGCTTGGTTATTTCCAGTAAGCGAAGTATTACCACGTATAACAACGTTTGTCGATCCGCCGAAGTTATTATTTCGACGAATATGCAAACCAGATACTCTTCCTGATAATGCATTGGTGAAGTTTTCTGTTTGTACCGATGAGATATCTTCCCCATCAACTTCTTGGGTAGCATATCCTAAAGATTGTTTCTCTCGGGAAACACCCAAAGCAGTAATTACTACTTCGGATAAAACCTCACCAGAATCTAGTTTTACATTGATAACATTTGAAGATCCAACAGTTACACGTGACGTTTTATATCCAATATAACTAAAGAGCAAAACTTGTCCCTCTTCTACATTAATTGAATAATTACCATCAAAATCCGTTGTTGTACCATCGGAGGTCCCATCTACAACAATGGTCACCCCCAATAAGGGTAAATTGTCTTGATTTGTCACTGTTCCCGTGACTAACTTTTCTTGTGCATAAATATTGTGCACTATCAACATTGCGAACAATGCTAAAATTCCCTGTAAGTTCGTTTTCATAAGAAATTTGTTTTTTCATTGGGTTAATCTAATTTTCTAACTATTACTTTGAACTGAAGATTAAAACTACTCCAATTTTATTAACGCCAACACGATCCAATGTTAAATTTATAATAAAAATAGTTTTTAAATGAATTTAAATTAAACTTGTCATGTTAATGTGAAAGGAATATCAATTTTACTGTTAAAATATTATGTTAACCAACATATCATCAGTATGGAAAATAAAATAATTTAATGAAGTTGAACAAGATGACTCGAAGCTGCTGACATAATGATAGCTTTCTTATTCAAAGAGATATAGTCAGGTAATAATGTATTAAAACCTGTATCTTTGCTCAAAATTTAGCAAGTATGAAATTGGAAAAAGAAATAAAACGACGCAGAACTTTTGCAATTATTGCCCACCCAGATGCTGGTAAAACCACATTAACCGAAAAACTATTACTTTTTGGGGGTGCTATTCAAGAAGCTGGTGCCGTTAAATCCAATAAAATAACGAAGGGTGCAACAAGTGACTTTATGGAAATTGAGCGACAACGTGGAATATCAGTTGCAACATCGGTATTAGCATATGAATATAAAGGTTTAAAAATAAACATATTAGATACCCCAGGACATAAGGATTTCGCAGAAGATACGTATAGAACGCTTACCGCAGTAGATAGTGTTATAGTGGTAATAGATGTTGCAAGAGGTGTCGAAGAGCAAACCGAGAAACTAGTAGAGGTTTGTAGAATGAGGAATATTCCAATAATAGTTTTCATCAACAAATTAGATAGAGAGGGTCGCGATGCCTTCGATTTATTCGATGAAATAGAGCAAAAACTAGGACTCAAAATAACTCCGTTAAGTCATCCTATAGGTATGGGCTACGACTTTAAAGGTATTTATAATATTTGGGAGCAAAATGTAAACTTATTTACTGGTGATCCTAGGAAAGATATCGAAGAGACTATTGAAATTGATGACTTAAGCAATCCTGATTTAGATAAACTGATAGGTGAAACTGCAGCAGAAACACTTCGTGATGAAGTGGAATTAAGCACTGGGGTATACCCAAAATTTGATAAAGAAGAATATTTAGCTGGTAATTTACATCCTGTGTTTTTTGGATCTGCTTTAAATAATTTTGGAGTACGTGAACTATTAGATTGTTTTATAGATATTGCACCACCACCGCAACCAAAAGAAAGCGACACCAGATTAGTATATCCAAATGAACCAGAAATGACAGGTTTTGTGTTTAAAATCCATGCAAATATGGATCCAAAACACCGAGATCGTTTAGCCTTTGTAAAGATTGTATCTGGTACATTTGAACGTAATAAACCATATCTAAGTGTACGTCAAGACAGAATGATTAGATTCTCCAGTCCAAATGCTTTTTTTGCAGAAAAAAAAGAAATAGTAGACGTATCCTATCCAGGCGATATTATTGGTCTACACGATACTGGAAACTTTAAAATTGGAGATACATTAACCGAAGGTGAGATAATGAATTACAAGGGAATGCCAAGCTTTTCCCCTGAAATATTTAAGTATATTAATAATGCAGATCCTATGAAGTCTAAACAACTATATAAAGGTATAGACCAGTTAATGGATGAAGGTGTAGCACAATTGTTTACTTTAGACTATAATGGTAGGAGAATAATTGGAACGGTAGGAGCACTTCAGTTTGATGTTATTCAATATAGATTGGAGCATGAATATGGTGCAAAATGTTCTTACGAGAATATAAATATCCATAAGGCTTGTTGGGTAGAAGCAGCGGACAAAAACTCGGAAGAATATAAAGAATTTTCTCGCGTAAAAGCGCGATACTTAGCAAAGGACACCCATGGTGCAGAAGTGTTTCTAGCTGACTCAGCATTTACTTTGCAGATGACACAACAAAACTTTCCGAATATAAAGCTACATTTTGTAAGCGAGTTTTAAAAAACTACAATAAAGTTTAAAATAAAAAGGAGTCTCATATTTTTCAATATGAAGACTCCTTTTTTATATTTATGCTTCGCCTGTTGGACCAAAATTTAAGGGTATACTAGGCTGCTCAAAATCTTTTATCTCGCCATGTTTTTTCTCAAAACGGACAACATTATCATTTAATGCTTTCAGTAATCGTTTAGCATGTTGTGGAGTTAGTATTATTCTAGACTTCACTTTACTTTTTGGCACCCCAGGCATCACTTTCACAAAATCTACTACAAACTCCGATACCGAGTGATTGATTATAGCAAGGTTACAGTAAATACCTTCCGCTACTTCGTCATCTAATTGAATGTTTATTTTTCCTTTATTCTTGTTCTTATTATCTGCCATATTTATATTGTTTTATATATAAAAAGACCGCTCTATTAAAAGAGCGGTCTTTATTGATTTATTATTTAGCACCCACTCTATTTCTAATTAGGTGCTTAAAGATATAAAATTAATCAAGGTTAACTTCTGTTTTTTCCTTTTTCATTTTTTCTAATTCGCTCTTAGATCCAACGATTAAGCTATCGTATCTACGCATTCCAGTACCAGCTGGAATCTTGTGACCAACGATAACGTTCTCTTTTAGACCTTCTAAGTAATCCACTTTACCTGCAATTGCAGCTTCGTTCAGAACTTTTGTAGTTTCCTGGAAGGAAGCAGCCGAGATAAACGATTTAGTTTGTAGAGAAGCTCTAGTAATACCTTGTAATATAGGCATTGCAGTTGCAGCAACAGCATCTCTAGCTTCTACTAAGGCTTTGTCTTCACGACGTAATAGTGAGTTTTCATCTCGTAATTCACGTGATGTAACTATTTGTCCTTCTTTTAAAGTTTCTGAATCTCCAGAGTTCTCAATCACTTTCATTCCGAAGATCTTATCGTTTTCTTCGATAAAATCTTCTTTATGAATCATTTGATTTTCTAAGAAGATTGTATCACCTGGATCAACAATCTGAACTTTACGCATCATCTGACGCACTACTACTTCAAAGTGCTTATCGTTAATCTTAACACCTTGTAATCGATAAACTTCTTGCACTTCGTTTACTAGGTATTGCTGAACTGCTGATGGTCCTTGAATTCTCAGAATATTTTCTGGTGTAATAGCTCCATCAGACAATGGCATACCGGCTCGTACGTAGTCATTTTCTTGAACAAGAATCTGGTTCGATAATCTTACCAAGTACTTCTTAATATCACCTTGTCTAGACTCGACGATAATTTCACGGCTACCGCGTCTTATTTTTCCAAAGGAAACAACACCGTCTATTTCGGAAACAACCGCTGGGTTTGATGGGTTACGTGCTTCAAATAGTTCCGTAACTCTTGGAAGACCTCCAGTAATATCACCTGCTTTAGATGATTTACGTGGTATCTTAACAAGAACCTTTCCTATTTTAATCTTCTCCTCATCATCTACCATAATGTGTGCTCCAACTGGTAGGTTATAAGAACGTAGAACTTCATCTTTATTATTTAGAATCTGAAGTGTTGGAATTTTCCTACGATCTTTAGTTTCTGAAATAACTTTTTCTTGGAAACCAGTTTGTTCATCAATCTCAACTTTGAAGGTAACTCCTTGCTCAATATTTTCATATCGAACTTTACCTGCAAACTCTGAAATAATTACCCCGTTATATGGATCCCATTTACAAATTTCAGTTCCTTTCTTAACCTTATCTCCAGACTTTACAAAAAGATTAGATCCATAAGGTATATTATTTGTGCTTAACACTATTCCTGTATCTGGATCAATTACTTTAACCTCCGAAGTACGAGATATAACAACATCAACTTTATTTCCTTCGCTATCTTCTCCTTTTACAGTACGTAGTTCATCAAT
>DATGSX010000008.1:0-8050 GCA_035302145.1 Flavobacteriaceae bacterium
ATGTTACTAGAAGACTTCTGGTTTCTAGAAAAACTAGCCCACTTTGATCGCGAGGTTATTCCAGAGCGAAGAATGCATGCTAAAGGATCTGGAGCTTTTGGTAAATTCACCGTTACCCACGATATTACAAAATACACCAAAGCAAAAATATTTTCGGAGATAGGTAAGGAAACAGAACTATTTATGCGTTTTTCTACCGTTGCTGGAGAACGTGGTGCGGCTGATGCAGAACGCGACATCCGTGGATTTGCAATGAAGTTCTACACAGAGGAAGGGAATTGGGATTTAACTGGTAATAACACCCCAGTATTCTTTTTGAGAGACCCTTATCGTTTTACGGATTTAAACAAAGCAATAAAGAGAGACCCAAAAACCAACTTGCGAAGTGCCAATCACAATTGGGATTTCTGGACCTTACTTCCAGAAGCTTTACACCAAGTAACCATAACTATGAGTGATAGAGGTATTCCAAAATCTTTCCGTCATATGCACGGATTTGGCAGTCATACCTTTAGTATGATCAATGAAAATGAAGAGCGAGTATGGGTTAAATTCCACTTTAAAACCCAACAAGGAATTAAAACTCTAACTAATGAAGAAGCAAGAGAGCTGATTGGGAAAGATCGAGAAAGTAATCAAAGAGACTTGTTTAATGCCATAGAAAACAAGAATTTCCCTCGATGGGATATGAAGATTCAGGTAATGACCGACGAACAAGCAAAAGCCTGTCCGTTCAACCCATTTGACTTGACAAAAGTATGGCCACATGGTGATTATCCATTAATTGATGTAGGGGTAATAGAATTAAATCGCAACCCAGAGAACTATTTTGCCGATGTAGAGCAAGCTGCTTTCAACCCTGCGAATGTAGTGCCTGGCATTGGTTTCTCTCCAGATAAAATGCTTCAAGCTAGACTTTTCTCTTATGGAGATGCACAGCGCTACCGATTAGGAGTAAACCATTATCAAATCCCAGTAAACGCACCAAAATGTCCGTTCCATAACCACCATAGAGATGGTGCTATGCGTGTAGACGGAAACGAAGGTTCTACCATTCACTACTTCCCAAATAGTTATCAACAGTGGGAAGAACAGAAAGAATATACCGAACCGGCATCTAAACTAGAAGGCGATGCGGATCATTTTGACTTTAGAGAAGATGATGACGATTACTACAGCCAACCAGGAAACCTGTTCAGACTTATGACTCCTGAGAAACAGCAATTGTTGTTTACCAATACTGCAGCAGAGATTGGTGGGGCAGAAAGATTTATTCAAGAAAGACATATCGCAAACTGCTACAAAGCAGATCCAGAATATGGAAAAGGAGTAGCAAAAGCTCTTGGGTTAGATATTAATTCTTTAGATCTTTAGTTGTTAGCTGCTAGTTAATACGCGCATTCGGATAGTGTATTTTGCATGGCAGCTTTAAAAGTATTGCTTATTTATAAGTAACCCGCAATATTCATAAGTTCTTTTTTATAATAAATTTTAAGGAGTACTTTTTTGTTGATGTAAATTAAATATTTTTCGAGCTATCTATCACTTCAAATAAGTTTTCCTCAACCTTTTTACTCGTGTTTTTACCTTAAAAACTCTAATTACTATTCAATTTCTTGATTTTTTGCCGTAAAGACATAGGTATCCCTAGAAAGTAATATAATTGTTTAGTTATGAGGATATTAACTGCTGGAATAAATCCTGAAAAACAAAAGAGCTGGAGAGTTGATAGTATATACGTCTTTTGGTTTTTTTTATGGTTGCTCCAACTTTCAATAAAGACACTCTGATAGTATCAATTTGCCATTTCCAAGCATCTTTAAAAGAAGTGTTTTTAATAGCCTCTTTTAATAATCGATACATTTCGTAGGTTAGACAACTGATAAATAAGCGAAAGAAGTTAGCCCAGAAATTATGACAGGATAATCGATCCGAAAAACACATATTTTTTACTTCCTTGATTCTATTTTCACTAGCCTCTCCACGTTGAACATAAAATCCAAAGTAAATCTCTCGAGCATCTTTCTCTTCCATATTACTTACAATAATCCGAGTATTTAATCCTATTCCAGTACTTTCCACTTTAGCATAACAGATTTGCTCTTTGGGCCAACTTTGAGCACCATAAGAGAACGAGAAAAAATGCTGATATTTGGTCTTGTTATTTAAATAAAGATGACGAACTGCTTTTTGAGCTCTGGATACTCGCTGTTTTAAGATATTATTAGAGGCTAAACCTATTGCATAAAATGGAGCACAACTAAATCCACTGTCAGCTCTGATATAAATTTTCATATGTGAATAGCGGGCTAGAATCCTTTCAACTATTCGTCTTAATATACCAACATACCACTTATTAGAATGACTATTTCCTGGTCGTAATACGGGAACAATAATCTGTCCTGTTTCTCCATCATGAAAAAACAGTTCGTTGTACATGAACTGATTATAAAACCCATTAAACATTGTCAATTGTTGGGCTCCATGAGTGGGATCATCCGTTGCATCAATATCTATAATTATTTTCTCTCGCCCTTTTAAAGAATCAACATATCGATCTATCCAAGCATAACAAAAATCGAAAATTGCCGCTTTATCAAAGCTATTTTCAAATCGAGATAAAGTAGGCTGAGAAGCCATTTGCCCCTGTAAAACGTCCTTATATAAAGGATCGTTTTTCAAATACTCTACATCATTTGTGTCCTCATAACCTTGGACTTGCATAAAGACTCGTTGTTTGAGCAATTTTTCAACAGAATGTTGCACACGATTAGAATCACGATTATCCGGAACAAACTTACTGAAGTGTTTGATTAGCTTATTTTTACGCTCTAGTTTTTCTAAAAGAATAACGGCTCCGTCTGAACTGATTTCTCCTGCTGAAAAATCAACCAAAACTTCTTTGTTTCCTCGATAAAATGCAGTATTTTTAGTCCTCATAAATGGGTGGTTTAAAAGTCGAATATTTGTGTCTAATTAATTCAAATATAATACTTTACACCCATTTTTTATTGGCTTAGATGAATATTTCGGGGTAAGTCTCAAAGGCACACGAACTATATAAAGTTTGTGTGCCTTTGCTATTTATTATACAAGGAATAGTATTTAAAAAAACAACGATTATCTGTAATATCCGCGTTTTATTCTACCAGAGAAAGCAATAAAAAACAGCAACTACAAGCAAGCAACTACCCTGTTATTATCTTCTTATTGTATACCTTTGAACCTTATATTTATAAAACCACCCTAAATGTCAAGTAGACTTAAGCTTATATGGGATTTTAGAGGCCCAAATGCAAAACACATAGCCGACCATCATGCCATTCACCTTCGTGAATATGTAGAAGCGGAAGGGTTAGAAAACACTATTTGCGATACTCAGGAGTTATCCGAAATGCGATTTATTGCTTTCATGGAAGGCCCAAAAGATAAAATGGAATCTCTGAAGCCGATTTTAAAGCCACAATTTGAAATGCCAGGAGAGTAAGTTTAAGCTCTCAAGAAACTAATTTAATATCCTGTTTAATTTTCGAATAATACAGTAAAAATCACCTTGCCATCCATGTTATGGGTTCACTCCAGTCCCCTATACCTCTTGTGTTTATAGCCCTAGCGGATAGGAAGTATACCTGCCCCGGGACTACAGGGGCAATTAGGTTATTTCTTGAGGAAGTGGTAATGTGTACCTCATCATTCCAAACTATTTCTCCACTTTCATCCATATCGGTACTATAGCGGTATTCATAAAGTCTTATACTAGGTTGAGATTGAAAGGTGAATACCATTTGCCCAGCTTTTCGACCATCTTTTACTCTTAAATTTCTAATCCTTTCTGGCGAAGCAATACGAGTACGATAACGGGTTATCTCGAAACCACTACTCAACAAAACTATCAATGAGCCATTAGCTGTTTGATTTACAAAATGAGCCATTCCCCTTAAAACCCTTTTCAGCTCCCTTCTAGCTTCATTTTTCACCGCGGCATCATAAGGTGAATTACTTGCCCTAGCACGGGCTAGGTGTTTCATAAAGTTAGATCGTACAAGATCTAATTCCTCTAGGCTAGGCGAAGGATCGACAAAGAATGAATTATTATTCATTCCCAGATAAACTGCATTTGCTAAAGTAAATAACTTTCCATCGCGCATACGAACAAACCCACTTTTTGCCCTGTAATATCGTCTCATAACTACATAATTTAAAAGATCGTCTTGGTAGTTTCAAAAAACCGTACCCTAGTTCATTTTGCTATCTAATCACAAAGTCTTCAAGCACTCCCCATAAATTAACCAAACTATCATACACTTAAAATCACCGACCAACAATCATAATTTAACTACAATTACTAATCAAATTAAGTAAATAACTAAATCAAACACAAATAATTAACACAACAAGAATACCATACCGCACATTATTACTAATTAAACAAAATGATAGTAACAATTAATTGGTTTTAGATGAGACACCCTACTAAATCGTAGGGATGCTTAATTGATTATAATACCAAGTCTTCTCATTAAGCCTCCTAAAACAATAGGATGCTATTAAAAACATACACAATAAGTTAATGAGTTCTTAAACCTCAAGATTGTAGTTTTGACAATTTAAGTAACTAAAGCCAACCTAAACTACTGAATACATAAACTTACATGACATAAACAAAGAATCACACAATCCAATTTTCAATTGACGTGGAGCAATAGCCTATTGACGTACATCAATTGCCCATTGACGTGGAACAATTACCTAATGACATGCATCAATTACCTATTGACGTACAACAATCACCAATTGACGTGCAACAATCATCAATTGACATGCATCAATTACCTATTGACGTACAACAATCACCAATTGACGTGCAACAATCATCAATTGACGTGGAGCAATTACCTAGTGACATACATCAATCACCTATTGACGTGCAACAATCACCAATTGACGTGGAGCAATTACCTAATGACATGCATCAATTACCAATTGACGTACAACAATCGTCTATTGACGTGAAGCAATTACCTAATGACATGCATCAATTACCAATTGACGTGCAACAATCACCTATTGACGTGGAGCAATTACCTAATGACATGCATCAATTACCAATTGACGTACAACAATCGTCTATTGACGTGAAGCAATTACCTGATGACATGCATCAATTGCCTATTGATGTGCAACAATCGCCTATTGACGTGGAGCAATTACTTAGTGACATGCATCAATTGCCTATTGACGTGCAACAATCACCTAATGACATGAAACAAGCACCTATTGATGTCGAACAATAGCCTATTGAGATAGGGCAACGAGACATAATCATATAACAATACAGTATTTATTCTTGAGATTTGGTTCTTGTTGTTTTAAAATAATAAGAGGATACTTACCAAATCGACATTGTTCTTTCTTTTAGGTTAAATGACATAAGTTATTCCGAACAATGTAACTAACGCTTAATCAGAAGTTTTCCTTTACATCACTAGAAAAACTAAATAAGCTACCATATTATCTGACTGTACTTCCTAGGTAAAATAGTTAACCTCTAAATAGGTTTTTATTCTAGTCATGTTATTATTGAATAAGTGGATTAAACTGGCAACAGCACTAAGCATAGCTAGTAAGTTGTGCAAATCCTATAAGTTTGCTCCGATGGCGAACTAATATGGTATTTAAAGGGAAATCTAAACGCTGTTGCTTGGGAGTTACTCACCGTTCGGCATAGATTACTTTCTATAATTATTATACATTTCAAAAAAGGAAGCATAAAAAAGGCTCTGTACGGCCTAAGAGCAATTGAATTTCAGGATTGGAAGATGCTAAAAACTGTATTCTAAACACCAAGATTGGAGCAAAGCTCAAAATCAGAAGACATTGAGTAGCTAAAGTTAAAATTCACGCCCCACCTAACTCCCCCTCACCCATTCATAAAGTTCAGAGCGAGAGGAGTAATCCTCTAAAAAATTAATCTGCTAAAAACAAAATGTTTAATCCTTCATAGCGTCTAACGCATACAAAGCAAAAGTACCCAACCAGTGACTACCCATATAATGATCATCGCTAATATTATTTAAGGAATGCTCTAGGTGTTTTACGGCTATATTTTCTAAATGTGTCATGCTGCCTAGTTTCTTAGCAATGCCACTTAAGCAAGTTGCGCGACTAAAGTTTAGACCGTCTAAATGCACTAAATGTCCATCGCTTCTATCGGTAACCTCAGCAGGGGTTAAATCGAAGTCCGTGTCCAATAGCTGAGGGAGGAATTTATTTATCCATGTAGCATAGATATCCTCATCTAAAACTTTACTCATCAACAGTGCTTCTTCTAAGCAAGGCGACAGGAAGTCATGACCGCTTGGTTCGTAGCTTAATGGACAGTCTTTATCGTTTTCGAATAAACGTTTTGCATGAGTAGTAATTAATGTTTCAAATTCTTTATTATCCACACTCCTCGCGTAATCTAATGAAAGTGATAATCCGAACGCGGTATTATCATGAGTACCTGTTCGGATGGGGAAAGTAAGTTTTGGTAAGTATACTTCATATTTTCCCACCAACTCATCTACTAAAGGTTTAAGGTTTTCGGCCCACTTTTGTGCTTGTGCATCATCGGTCCAGGACAACAGTTCTTTTTGCAGAATAAACAACCATGCCCAACCATAGGTACGTTCAAAGTTTAAATTATTCTCATCTCGGAAGAATGTCAATTCAATAGCAACATTTTCTTTTGTAATATGTTCTTCAAGGATATTTCGAATAGCTCCATCGCTATCGAGTTCTGGAAAATCTTTTAGCAAGCGGATAATAGACCAATAGCCATGAACAGAAGAATGCCAATCAAAGCATCCGTAGAATATTGGGCGTAGCTCTTTGGGTGTTTTTAAGTCATCCGCACTCCCTATAGTTTGCCCTAATTTATTAGGATACTCTTGTACAATACAGCTAACAGGTAGTTCGAGAATGGTTTTTGCTTGTTTTAAATTTAGCGCTGGTTTTTCCATGACTATTATATCTTTCTGAGGTGATGGATGCTGCTCTGTTTTCTCCGAACAGGACATAAAAAGCACTACACTACTTACTATAAGGATCCGTTTCCACATAATTATTCTAATTTTTAAACTTACTTTTTATATACTCGTTTACCATCAACATAAGTTTCTTGCACTTTTAAATGAGGAATTTCTAAAATATCTACCTCCATTAAATCTTCATCCATCACTATAAAGTCGGCAAACTTTCCTGGTTCTAAGCTTCCTTTTTCCTTTTCTTCAAAATTAGAATAAGCAGCCCATATAGTCATTCCTCGTAAAGTTTGTTCACGGGTAAGACGTTGCTCTGGTAAGAAACCAGCTGCTGGATTGCCCTCATGATCTTGTCTTGCTACGGCAGAATAAAATGTAAACATCGGGGTTACTTTCTCTACTGGAAAGTCAGTTCCTAAAGCGAGGCGTTTTCCGTATTTTAAAATATCTTGGTAGGCATAAGCGCCTCTAATACGATCTGCTCCTAGCCTATCCTCTGCCCAAGACATATCGCTTGTAGCATGAGTTGGTTGTACCGAAGCAATTATGTTGTCGGAGAAATAGGCAAAATGTTCTGGACTTAATATTTGGGCATGTTCTACTTTCCATCGTGCATCGGTTTTATCTTTTAGTGTTTCTTCGTAAACTGTAAGTACGACATGATTTGCAGAGTCGCCAATGGCATGGGAATTCATTTGGAAGTTGGCATCGGCTAAACGTTTACTTAGCTTGGTAAAGTCCTCTTTGCTAATCAAAGATAGCCCATAATTGTGTGGGTCATCGGAATAAGGTTCACGTAATGCAGCTCCTCGAGAACCTAAAGCACCATCGGTAAATACTTTTGCGCTTCTAACGCTAAGCCCATCAGTTTTATATATTCCTTGGTCTAAGAAATAACCCAAAGTCTCCGGATCGCTGCCAGAAATCATAGCGTAGACACGTAGAGGATACTTATTCTCTTTTTGTAAACTATCAATAAGTAGAATTACGTCCTTTTGTAATCCTGCATCGTTTATAGTGGTTAG
>DATGSX010000009.1:0-2071 GCA_035302145.1 Flavobacteriaceae bacterium
GGAATTCATTCCAAAAGGAATGTCGCTGAGAAACCTGAAATATTATGACCTAGGAAAGTACACAAATGCCATCAACAACCGACCGCGAAGGATAATGGATTACCTAACTCCTAGAGAGTGTTTCCATAATGAATACCAATACGATAATGTAGCTTAATTTAATTTTCCCACAGCATTGACTCTACTTTGGTCCAAAAGATTTTTGTGTGAAAGTAGACCAAGAGATAAAGTGAAAAGGCATTCTACACGTTGATATTACTGGCTTTTCAAGAAAACCGTATACCTACAGGTTTTTATAAAAAAGTTATGCATTTGACTTTACAATTAAGGCTTATTATTCAAAAGCATCATAATAAATCAAGGAATGTAAGGTGCCGAGTAACAAAAAATGAAGTAGCTGATATATCTATGAAAGGCAAACATTTTAAAAAGGCATTTTCTATTAGAGAGTCTGTATTTATAATTGAATCAGAAGTAAAGATGTACATTTGATTACAGCCAATTAAATATGCCATCCTAAATTGTTTTTGGAATCGCAAATGGTATACTTGTTATACAAAGTTATTGACTTTCGACAAGATCAATCTTCCGTAAACGGACGATATGCTTTTTGGAGATCAATTAAAAAGAGAGAAAAAAGAGGCTGGTCACAAGATTACCTCGCTGAAAAGATATATGTAAGTCGCCAGTCAGTTTCAAAGTGGGAAACGAATAAAAACTATCCCAGTATCGAAATGATTATCAATTTAAGTGACTTATTTGACATCACGATCGATGAATAATTTAGGAGAGATGATCAGTTGAAAGAAAAAGTAATTCAAGATAGTGAACAGCAGTTGGGTTGGAAATCATACATTTTGTTCGGTATAGGTGTTCTAGTAGGGATTGTAATTGTTAGCATAATCAAACACCAAGAAATTAATTGGATGTCTATTAGCAGGTCAACAGGTGTAGCAGCCCTCCTGTTTCTTTCTTATTTTCTATTCCGCCAAAGGGCAAGGAGAGTGGAACAAAAGGATAAGTAAAATAGTACGCAACTGCACGCGGAACAATTTAGATATCAGACGTTTTAGTGTTATACCTTCCAAACGAGACATAATGATTATACGGCTATATAGGAAAATGATGAGCTATACTATTCAGCAAACGATTTAAAGAATGGTGATAAAGATGCTTAGAGAAGAAGTGGGAAAGCACTTAGTTGATATAATCACAAAGAAGTTGAATCCGGATTTTATCTTATTATTCGGATCATATGCTAAGGGAACAACCCATGCTGATAGCGATATCGATCTTGCTTATTTCAGTAACAAGCAACTATCACCCGATGAACGATTTATACTCGCTTCGGAGCTTGCAGAACTAGCAGGTTGTGAAGTAGATTTAATAGATATTACACAAATTGATACCGTATTTACGATTCAAATTTTTGAGCAGGGCATACCAATTTATATTCATGATAAAATGAGTTAATACGTCAGAAAATGCGTGCCTACAGCATGTGCGCTACTCTAAGTGAGCAACGCACACCAGTCATTGAAGCGATTAAAAAAAGAGGAAGTGTGTTCGGAGATGAATGATGTCCTTATAAATAAAGCTACTGTTATCGAACGTTGTATAAAACGTATTCATGACGTGTATGAAGGTAATCCTGAAATCTGACTGACTATACAAACCAAGACAGTATCATACTCAATATCCAGCGTGCCTCAAGCGAATCGTGACGCGTTTGGATTCTTACAAGAAGTAAAAAGTATTGATGCGAATCTGGCTAAGAGTTTAATGAGTATGGTTGGATTTCTAAATATTGCTGTACATGACTACAAGGAGTTTAAACTTGATATTTTAGAAGCTATTTTAGAAAGGCATATCTGCGTTTTTAAAGATTTTTCGAAGATTATCTTGCAGTTGGAAAGCAACTAAGAACTAAATATCTATTTAGTAGAAACCTAGATCATGGGTGCCTATACGTATAACAATTCGAAGATTATTCTGAGATTATTTGAATTGCGCGATATTGCATAATTAGTGTGTACTTTTGATTTCATAATCCTTTACATTATAAATCCAC
>DATGSX010000010.1:0-3924 GCA_035302145.1 Flavobacteriaceae bacterium
GGAAAATACCAAGGCTCGGTTTTGGTATACGATTCGCCTAACTTTAGCAGAGAGCACCTCAACCCAAACCATCGTTACGCTATGTTACCATTGGTTTTAAAAACAAAGAACTCAGTAGGTTTTACCGATTTTGACGATGGATTACCAGCCGATATATTCTATCAAGAATCGGTAGGGAGTATAAAGAACAACCTAGGTACTGTTGAAGAACCATTGCTAAGAGAGGCCTTACTTGGACTAGGAATAGCAGTACCACCTGCTAGAGAACCATATAAAACAGATAAAATAGAAGCAACACCTGAACAGGTTATTACCAGTCCGCTTGATGGTGTCATGTATTTTGATCAAGATGTAGATAAAAGGTAATGCGATATTATTTTTGTAGTAAAGCGTTGGTAGGCATGAATCAATATTTTAAAATACAGTGTTTTTACATATGCTTTTAGCTCAGCTTCTTTTTCTTTTTACAAGAATATAAAATATAGTCCAAAAAACTAGGAATATAGTTCCTATTACTACTCCATACGTAATACTTCTCCCATGTAAGGCTTCTAATATTTCTAGACTACTAGTCTCATCATACCCCAGTGCATAAAGGGTATAATATACCCCTATCCCAAGCAATAAGGCACTTATTGCTATTAGAATAAATGGTATTAGCTTAAGAAAAAGCTCCTTTTTCAACTCTTTTTTATTGTTATCTCCCTTCATAGAAAAACATATGTCTAGTTACTGTAAATTAGAGTCATTTTATCCTTTTGATTTATCACATATAATATACAAATTATCTTGTTGTAATTAAAGTCATTATGCATCAAACACTATTTTTTTCATTCTTATTCATTTCCCATTTAAGGAAGAAATCAAGAAACCTAATCCTTGAAAAATCTGTATCTTGCTGGCTATCGAAAACCTATTTTATTTTAACATGAAACATTTAAAGTTTATTATCTTTTTCCTGCTTTCCTTGCCTCTACTTGCACAACAAGGCGGAATGTGGGTTCCTTCCTTGCTAGAAGGAATGAACGAAGAGGAAATGCAAAACCTAGGCATGAAAATGTCGGCTAAAGACATTTACAGCGTAAACGAATCAAGTCTAAAAGACGCTATTGCACATTTCAACAATGGTTGTACCTCGGAGGTAATCTCACCTGAAGGCCTACTATTAACCAACCACCACTGTGGTTATAGACAAATTCAATCTCACTCTAGTGTAGAACACGACTATCTAACCGACGGTTTCTGGGCTATGAATAAAGAAGAGGAATTAACGAACGAAGGACTTAGCGTTACCTTTATAAAACGCATAGATGACGTTACCGAACAAGTTTTAGCCGGAACCGAAGCAATTACTGATGAAGAAGCTAGAAGCGAGTTGATTAAAAATAATATGCAAAAAGTAACTGCTGAAGCGCAAAAAGAACCTTGGCAAGATGCTAGAATAAGTACTTTCTACGAAGGTAACCAGTACATGCTTTTTATTGTAGAAGTATTTAAAGACATTCGCTTGGTTGCTGCACCTCCATCTTCTATAGGGAAGTTTGGATCGGATACTGATAACTGGACCTGGCCAAGACATACCGGAGACTTTGCATTGTTTAGAATATATGCAGACCAAAACAACCGTCCAGCGGAGTACAGCAAAGATAACAAGCCGTACACTCCAGGGCACTTCTTACCAATTTCCTTGGATGGAGTGGAAGAAGATGATTTTACACTTGTATTTGGATTCCCAGGAAGAACCGATGAGTATTTACCAGCTATTGCAGTAGAGCAAATTATAAACGAAACCAATCCAAATCGAATAGGGATTCGCGACGTCTCGTTAGAAATAATGGACGAGTATATGCGTAATGATGATGCCATTCGAATTCAATATGCTCCTAAATTTGCAAGCATTGCTAACTCTTGGAAAAGATGGACGGGTGAAATGCTTGGTCTAAAGAAATCTGGTGCTGTGGCTATTAAAAAACAACAAGAAAGCACCTTTATGGAGCGCGTAAACGAAGCTGGTAAAACGGCTGAATATGGCAATCTGCTTAAGGACTTCGACACGTACTACACAGAACAAGCATCCTACGCCAAAGGTGTGGATTATTTCACAGAAATTGTACAGCGAAACGTCGATCTACTTTCTGTAGCTCATCAAGCAAACCAAGTTTTAGGTTATGCTGACTCTCATGGGGAGGAAATATTTGAGCGAGTAAAAGAAGTTTATTTGTCGCGTATGCAAAACACCTATAAAGACTATAGTGCAAAGGTAGACAAAGATGTATTTGTTGCTTTGATAGAAAAGTATAAAACCGATTTGCCAAGCAATTTAATTCCTGAAAAGCTTAAAAATAATAGTACAGAGTCGTTGGCAAATGAAATTTATAGCAAATCAGCATTCACTAATTATAACTCTTTACAAGAAATCTTCTCTGGAAAGAGTAAGAATGTAGCAAAAAAGCTAGAAAAAGATCCAGCCTTCCAATTGGTAAATGCCATGACCGAGCTATATAACAAAGAAGCCCTAGAGCCTTTTCGTGAAATTCAACATAAAATCGTGGGCGCAAAACGCACCTACATGAAAGCACTTTTAGAGCTAAGCCCAAAAGAAGATCGAATCTTCCCGAATGCTAACTCTACTCTACGAGTTACCTATGGGAAGGTAAACGGCTACAGCCCAGCAGACGCAATCTATTACCACCCAGTAACCTATTTAGAAGGAGTTATGGAGAAGTATGTGCCAGGCGACTATGAATTCGATGTACCAGAGAAACTAATCGAGCTGTATAATGCAAAAGACTATGGTCCGTATGCTGATAGCAACGGAAAGCTTCCGATAAACTTCATTGGAACAAACCACACTACTGGAGGAAACTCAGGAAGTCCAGCTATTGATGCACATGGAAATCTAGTAGGACTAAACTTTGACCGAGTTTGGGAAGGAACCATGAGCGATATTTACTACGACCCTAGCATTTCTAGGAACATTATGGTAGACGCTCGTTACATCCTTTTCTTGATTGATAAGTTTGGAGATGCTGGCTACTTATTGGATGAGATGAAACTAGTGCATCCTAAGAGAAAATAATTCCCTACACTGTAAAGCATAATTTGAGACTGCCGTTATTTTGCTAACGGCAGTTTTTTATTTATAGGAAGAATTTTAATGTGTCCTAGAGTTTAAGTTGTTCAAAGATTTAAATCTAACTGCTTTTATTTAAAAGAAGTAAAACTCAAGGGGACAATGTGGATATGGCTGACCAGTAACTGAAATTGCTTCATCTATATTTTCACCTTTAATCCATAAAAAAAGAGCCAGCGAAAGCTGGCTCTTTTAATGTAAATCTTACTGATGATTTTTACATCAAACCTCTTGCTTTAAGCATTGGTTCAATAGATGGATTACCCCCTCTAAAGTCCTTATACATTTCGTCGTAGTCTAATGTATTTCCACTTGAAAGGATCATATCTCTAAAACGCTGTCCATTTTCTCTAGTTAGTCCACCGTTCTCTACAAACCACTGGTATGCGTCATAGTTCAGCATATCGGTCCATAGGTATGAGTAGTATCCTGCAGCATATCCACCATTAAATATATGATTGAAATAGGTAGAACGATATCTAGGTTTTACAGCATGTACACCGTCTAAGTTATACTTTTTAAGCGCTGCTTCTTCAAATGCTGTTGCATCTTCAATATTAGTACCTGCACTAATCGTATGCCATTCGTAATCAATATTGGAAGAAGCTAAGTTCTCTACTGTACTGTATCCTTGGTTGAAAGTTCCAGCAGCTTCGATTTTATCTAATAGCTCCTGTGGAATCAAATCGCCAGTTTCGTAGTGCTTCGCGTAATTCTTAATAATCTCTGGATGTGTTGCCCAGTTTTCAAAAAACTGCGATGGGAATTCTACAAAGTCTCTTGCAACAGAC
>DATGSX010000011.1:0-47992 GCA_035302145.1 Flavobacteriaceae bacterium
GGGAAACATAACTTGCAAAACTTAGAAGGCGCTCGATGGATTTGTCAGCTTATGGGAGTCGATGAAATCGATTTTTATGAAGCTATTGCTAGTTTTACAGGTGCTAGTAAACGATTGGAGAAAATTTACGACTCATCAGAAACGATAATCTATAAAGACTATGCTCATTCCCCATCTAAAGTAGAGGCTACCACTGCAGCAGTAAAAGAACAGTATCCAGACAAAAAACTAATCGCTTGCTTAGAGCTACATACCTATAGTAGTTTAACGCCAACATTTTTAGAAGAGTATCAAAACACTTTAAATCCGGCCGACGAAGCAATTGTATTTTATTCACCAGACGCGGTAGCAATAAAAGGATTAAATCCAATAAGTAAAGAACAGATTGTAGAATCTTTCAATAGGGAAGGGCTAACAGTATTTACTGAGCCTTCGGAGTTAGAAACGTATTTAAAGGAGAAGGATTTAAATAATTCGGTTTTGTTGTTAATGAGTAGCGGGAATTATGGTGGGTTGCCAATGGATGATATTGGCACAATAGTGTAAATATAGCTTTACGAATTAAATATGTATCTTTAGTATTCGGATAAGTAATGCATTTTACGTTGACTAATAAGAAGATACATACCATTAAGGATTGGAACGAAGAAGATCGTCCCAGGGAAAAGCTGTTAAAAAGAGGAGAAGCAGCTCTGACAGACGCAGAGTTAGTTGCCATCTTATTAGGTTCTGGTAACCGTGAAGAAACCGCTGTGGGATTAGCTAGAAGGATTCTTAGAGATGTAGACAACTCTTTATCGGCACTTGCTAGGAAAAGTATTGCTGAGTTTCAGCAATATAATGGAATAGGAACAGCAAAAGCAGTAACGCTTATGGCTGCACTTGAGTTAGGAAGGCGTAGACGCTTAGCACAAGCTAATCAAAAAACCAAAATACGATCTAGTAAAGATGTATTCGATCGTATGCAACCCATTCTTAGTGATTTACCGCATGAAGAGTTTTGGGTTTTATATTTAAACAATGCTAATGTTGTATTGCATAGCGAGAAACATACCCAAGGTGGGTTAACGGGAACTTTAGTAGATAGTAGAATGGTTCTTAAACAGGCATTATTGTTAGGTGCAGTAGCCTTAATTTTAGTCCATAATCATCCCTCAGGTACTTTGGTGGCTAGTCAATCGGATAAGGTTTTAACCAAGAAAATGCAAAATGCGGCACGAACATTGGATATAAAAGTGCTAGACCATCTTATAATAACAGAAAAAGCCTACTTTAGCTTTGCAGATGAAAACATGTTGTAGCCTATGCTTCTAATTTATACGCAGAAATTAACGCCTCGTATAGACTATATTTTTAAACAAATATGTAGTCATATGCTTGGCATAGAAATCAGCTTTACTTCCGAAATAGAAGAATTCATCTCTCATAATAAACCCAAGATTTCCTATGGAAAAATACCCTTAGGCTCTGAGTTGTATTTTGAATCTTACGGGTTGCTATCTGAAAATAAAGTAGAACCGATTTCTATAGAAGCAAGTAAATGGGGATATACCTTTGGCTTTTTTCGCACATCTGAGAAAAGTGCATTGCCTTATGATATTTTTTCTGCAGCATTTTATCTTATTACACGTTATGAAGAGTACTTGCCGTATATACCCGATGAGTACGGTTCATTTCCTGTAGAACAAAGTGTAGCATTTAAAAATAAGTTTTTAGAACAACCTATAATTGATTATTGGGCCGATATTTTTCTAAACACCTTGCTCATAGCTTTTCCAAGTTTAAAGTATAAGAAAAATTACTTTAGAGTAAACCCCCTTATACATGCTAAACAGCCATTTGCATATACCAATCAGGCGCTTGTAAATACCATATATGGATTTATGAGAGAAATTGGTCAATGGAAGATTAAAGATGTTATAGTTCGAGTACAGACACTGTTGGGATTGAAGCCAGATCCATACGACACGTTCTCTTGGATTATTCAAAATACAAAAATGGCATCTAAAAAGCTTCTCGTATTCTTTATGTTGGGTGATGCAAATAAAATATCACAAAGGCAAAATACATATAGCCCCAAAATGCATCAGAAAATAAAGTTTGTTGGCGATTACGAGGATATCGGAATAATTTTCTCTCAGGCAGCAATTCTCGACCAAGATGTTATGAAAGAAGAGAAAAGTCGGATGGAAGCTATTACTCATAGGCCAATACGGTGTAGTATGTTCGAAAATAATACTCTAAAGTTCCCAGAAGCTTATCGTGGATTAATACAACTGGAAATAGAGAAAGATTATTCAATGGTGTATCCTAGTGCAATAGGTTATAGAGCTGGAACTTGTTCTGAGTTTTTGTTTTATGACTTGGAACACGAAGTAAAAACCCCATTAGTTGTTTCGCCGATTGCTATTTCTACTCATGCATTAAAACAATTTGGCACCGATAAAACAGAAAGGCTAATTCAAGAGTTTTACGAACAAACTGCGAATGTTGGGGGAGAACTAAGCTTCTTATTTTCCAATCAGGATTTTAGTTTTTCACATTCAGACAATGCACCTTTCTGGAAAGATATATTTATAAATCAATTGAAATTATAATGACCAAGCATATAACAGATTTATTTTTTGACTTAGATCACACCCTTTGGGACTTTGACGCAAACTCAGCTTTAGCTTTTGCCAAAGTACTAGAGAAATATAATATTCCTATTCACTTAGAAGATTTTCTAAGCGTGTATAAACCTATTAATGCTAGATATTGGGACGATTATAGTTACAATAAAATAAGTGCAGCTGATTTAAAAACAGGTCGTTTACGCGAAACACTCAACTTATTTTCTGCTTCCTATCATGAAAAGGAGTTAGAGAAAATGTCGGATAGTTATTTAAAGGAACTGACGAAGAACAATCAGTTATTCGACGATGCTATTCCAACCCTAAAGTATTTATATACCCGTTATAGAATGCACATTATAACCAATGGTTTTTCTACCGAGCAATACATAAAAATCAATCGCAGTGGCTTAAGTGGATTCTTTAAAACAGTAACTACTTCAGATGATGCCGGTGTAAAGAAACCAGATCCAGAGATATTCAATAAAGCGATGAGTAAAGCGGAAACTCAAGCTACAAGTGCTGTGATGATAGGCGATAACTTCGATGCTGATATACTAGGTGCAGACAATGTGGGAATGCACGCTATACATTACGACTACCATAAAGAAGATATCCCTGAAAAGTTTAGGCAAATCGATGCTTTATCAGAATTAAAAAAACTATTCTAAAACTCATATTTGTCTTGCCAAAGAGATTCTAAATACGCTTTTAGCTTACTCTCTCTAGGATTGTTCCCTGGCTTATAAAAACTTGTGCCTTCAATTTCTGAAGGTAAGAATTCATGTGGTACAAAATTGCCTTCGTAATTATGTGCGTAGGCATAGTCTGCGCCATAGCCTAATTCTTTCATCAGCTTGGTAGGGGCATTCCTTATAGATAAAGGAACAGATAAATTACCTGTTTTTTGCACTAAACTTTGGGCTAGGTTTATAGCTTCGTAACTTGCATTGCTTTTAGCAGAACTAGCTAAGTATATAACGCACTGGCTTAAAATTATTCTAGATTCAGGATAGCCGATTACGCTTACAGCCTGAAAACAATTATTGGCAACCAATAATGCAGTGGGATTAGCATTACCTATATCTTCTGATGCTAAAATTAAAAGTCTTCTTGCAATAAATTTCACGTCTTCTCCGCCCTCTATCATTCTTGCGAGCCAATAAACGGCAGCGTTCGGATCACTTCCTCGAATAGACTTAATAAGAGCCGAAGCAATATCATAATGCTGATCTCCAGATTTATCATATCTAGCCATAGAGGTTTGGGCTAAAGATTGTACTATTTCATTAGTTATTACAACAGGATCTTCACGTTGCGATTGTACAACCATTTCTAATAGGTTCAGCAATTTCCGTGCGTCACCCCCAGACAACATAAGTAGACTGTCGGTTTCTTCTATTTTTATATCTCGTTTTCTTAAGTGGATATCTGTTGTAATAGCACGGTCGATTAATGCCAATAAATCATCTTTATCAAAGGAATTCAACGTATACACCTGACATCGAGACAGTAAAGCTGAAATTACTTCAAAGCTTGGGTTTTCTGTGGTTGCTCCTATCAGAGTAATCCAGCCTTTCTCTACTGCACCTAGTAAAGAGTCTTGTTGCGACTTACTAAATCGATGTATCTCGTCGATAAATAAGATGGGATTTCCATGCGAAAATAGATTGTCGCCACTTTTGGCACGCTCTATGACTTCACGTACTGCAGCAACACCACTATCGATGGCACTGAGTGTATAAAATGGACGCTTAGTTTCTTTGGCTAATATGTTAGCTAAAGTTGTTTTTCCCGTTCCAGGTGGGCCCCATAATATGAGGCTAGATAATACGCCTGCCTCTAATTGTTTCCTAATGGAGCCTTGTGGTCCTATTAAATGTTGCTGGCTAATATAATCATCAAGACTTTCAGGTCTTATTCTTTCTGCTAATGGTGTGTTCATAAGTACAAAGGTAAAACTAATTTACAGAATGGATATAGATTGCATTATTACTTAGAATCTTCGTAAGTTGTATTATTCTATAAAATTATGAGAAGCAATAAAAATAAAATAAATTTAAAGTTTTTAATATTACCGGTTTATATAGTGCTAGCTATGTGGATTGTCTTTTGGATAGAAGTACGCTGGCGATATGGTTTAAGTCACTTTGGAATACTACCAGGATCTATTTCAGGGCTTAGAGGTGTTTTGTTTGGACCGTTTTTACATGGTAGCCTAGAACATCTATTCAACAACTCAGTTCCTATAATAGTTTTAACTAGTGCACTCTTATATTTTTATCCTAAACAAGCTTTACGAATCCTCATCTTTGGCACCATATTAACTGGATTAGGTACTTGGGCAATTGGCCGACCTGCCTATCACATTGGGGCTAGTGGTGTGGTGTATATGCTAACCTCGTATTTATTATTTCAAGGATTGATAAGTAGAAATATTCAATTGATAAGTATTTCCCTTATTGTGGTTTTTTTCTACGGTAGTTTGATTTGGTATTTATTTCCAATCGATCCTAAGATATCTTGGGAAGGACATAGTTCTGGATTTGCAGTAGGAATTATCTTAGCTTTAATGAATTATAAAAACCTTCCTAAAGTGGAGAAAAAATACCATTGGGAAAAAGAGGATTATAATCCTTCAGACGATATTTTCATGCAGCACTTTGATTCTAATGGTAATTTTCACCCTACTGAACACTGGTATAATAGTAAGCCAAGCGAAAACTCGCACACTGGTTTAGATAATACACGTATTGAGTATCATTATGAATCTAACGATACTAAGAAGCAAAACTACGCTGACGAACAATCTCGTAAAGAATAGCTCCACAAGCTACCGAAACATTTAAAGAGTTTATTTCACCTAATAGTGGGAGAGAAGCAGTGGCGTCAGTTTCTTTTAACACCGATCTAGAAATCCCTCTTCCTTCCGATCCCATGATTAATGCCATAGGTTTATTTGTGTCCGTTTCGTATATGCTGCTATTTCCTTTTTCTGAAGCAGCAATGGTATATATCCCCGATGCTTTAAAATAAAACACTGCGTCTTTAATATGATCTACTTTACAAATCGGTACGTTGAAAATAGCACCAGCTGAGGTTCTTACCGTATGATCGGAGATCGGTGCACCTCCTTTTTTTTGTACAATAATGGCATCAACTCCTGTACATTCTGCGACTCTAATGATTGCACCAAAGTTTCTAACATCAGAAATTTGATCTAAGACTAAGAATAGGGGATTGGTTTTTGTAGCTAGCACTTCTTCTACAACTTCAGAGAACTCCCTAATTTTGATTGGCGATATCTCGGCAACAATCCCTTGATGGTTTCCTTTTGTTAAGCGATCTAGTTTTTCAATAGGAACTTCTTGAATTTGGGTAGCTGTTCCCTCAATGTTCTTCAAGATTTCTGCTACAGTGGGGTTTTCTAGACCTTGTTGAATATAGAGCTTGTCTATATCTTTTCCTGCTTCTATAGCTTCTCTAACTGGATGTATCCCGAATATTCTTTGTTGCTTACTCATAAGTGTAATTATATGCTGCAAATGTACGAAAATTTGTTTGTCATTTTATCATAATAAAAAAAGGCTATCCATTTTTGGATAGCCGTTGCGAATTAATTATTATAACCACATGGTTTAATAACCAGGATTCTGAATTAAATTGGGGTTTCTTATTATTGATTCTTGAGAAAAAGGCTGTACAAACCTAGGATCGGAGTTTTCTATATATAAAGCTTCGGGTTTTTGGCCACTGCCATCTTTTTGGTGTCCTTCGTCAAATCTATTTAAATCCTCTCCCCATCTTTTTATATCGATAAACCTATGGTATTCGAAAGCAAACTCAAGTCTTCGTTCTAGTTTAATAGCTTCCCATAACGCCTCTTCACTCTCATCTCCTGGTGTAAAGTTGTCATATCTTACACTTCTTAATCTATTCAATTCAGCTAAAGCGACAGCGTGATTGCCTAATTTATATTCCGCTTCCGCTTTATTTAATATTGCTTCTTCAGCACGTAGTATTTTTAAATCAACGACACCATTGTGGCTACCATCTTTACCCCATAATTTTGAAATAAAAACTCCATGGTCGCCATTGTCATCTTTCCCTTCTTTCATAAAGGCTTCTTTTCTTATATCATCGGAACTATACATAGCATAGAATGACGGCGTGACGTTAAACTCCGAAGCTCTGTTACTATTACTTCCTTTTCCCCATGTCCTTCCTATTTGAACCTCGGAGCCATCACCAGTAGGGAAAATCGGAAGGTGAAAAATTACTCCATCCTTAGTGTCATCTGTAAAGACATCGGCTAGGTTATTTCTTTGTGTAGGTTGGGTTGTAACTTCAGAAGCGTATTGTGATGCTTTCATATTGTTCTCTTCGCCACCTAAATAAAGATAAATCCTAGACAGGTAGAGAGCTATTGCCTCCTTATTAAGTCTCCCTTCCTTCTTGTCTGAATCTATATGGTTAAAGGCAAATTCTAAGTCAGAAATAATTTTATTATAAGTGTCTATTAATTCTAGTCTAGCCGGCGGGCTGGTGTCTTGATCAGGATCGGTAATGTAGGGAATACCCAAACCTAACTCTCCACCTTGACTAGGTATCTTGCCGTAGAATTTAACTACATCAAAATGAGCTATAGCTCGTAAAGCCCTAGCCTCAGAAGCTATCTGAAAATGAAATGATTCGTGGAAGTTATGTAATTCTAGATTATATAAGATTAAGTTTGCATTATATATCATGCTATATGCCGAAATATAAATTCCCATATCAGTGTTAGCTGGATCAAAATTATAGTCATATAGTGCTTTCTTAGTACTTCTACCATTGGGGTTTAGAATTACATTATCTCCTAGTACTTCAGGCAATGAATTTAAATCTCCCTCATCGCTACCACCATAATACCCTCTAGATAGAAATCCGTTATATGTTTCATTTAGTGCTATCTCAAAGTCTTGTGCATTATTGAATCCATCGTCTGGAAGTGAGTCAGATGTACTGTCACAACTCATTAATCCTAGCACTAAAAATAATCCAAATGTTATTTTCCCTGTAAAATCTCTCATGGTTGAATATAATTAATTAAGGTGTTACCTTACCTCAAAGGAACAAATATTTTGGAAGAATATGTATTAAAGTAATTAGTAATAATTTAAATACTAACTAGATGGTGGTTATCTTTAATTTTAACCAATTTATAATTTAAGCAGACAAGGCATCGAGAAGTTTTTGGTTTATTTCGACTTTAGATTATATAAATAAAATCTAAATTTTAGAAGCTATACTCATCCATGTCTAGATTGATCAGCTAATTAATTCCTGAGAACTTATCTTGATATAGCTCATTTTCTTCTTAAATAAAATAATTGTTCTGTTATTTTAACCAAAAAAATAGCCGCTTCAGAATTTTACCTCTGAGACGGCTATTTTTAATCTTTTATTTAACTAATCTTTGTTTGCTTACCAGTTTGGTTGCATGTTCTCGTTAGTTCTTAGGTCGTTGAGTGGGATTTCCCATACCCACATTTTATCGCTGGCAGGTTTTGTAAGACTAGGTGCATTTTCGCCACCAGTAAACAAGCCTCCATCCATAGCTGATTGTCCACCAGTTCTGTTTAAACCTTCACCCCAACGCTTCAAGTCAAGAATTCTTTGTCCTTCAGCAAGCATTTCTCTTAAACGTTCTTCTTTAACTAATTCAAAAGCATCGCCTCCTGATAAATTTGAAGCTCCTCTTTTTGAACGTAATTGATTTAATGTTGCTATTGCATCTCCAGTACTTCTAGCTTGTGCTTCAGCTTTGATTAAGTAGGCTTCTGAAATCATAAATAACTTAGGAACATTTACATAATCGCTAAAGTTTGGATTAGAATCAAAAGCAGGGTTACCTGGATATTTGTTTATAAGTGTAACATCTTCATAATCAGAACCACCTACAAAAATATCTTTTACCGTAAAATATGCTGCTTTTCGATAGTCATTGTTTTCATATAAATCAATAACTTTTTTACTAGGAACATAATCCGGCATATATAAATTGGCTGAATAGTTGAAACCAATATATGAAGGACCAGCTGATTTTCCTTCTTGTGGTGAAACATATAGACCAACAAGAATTTCTGAAGACTGATCATTTGTCCATAAGGATCGAATCTCAGCTTCTGAGGATGCTAATGGATAGTTAGGTATAATCTCATCTGCAGCCGCTATTGCTTGACTGAATTCGTGTCTTTCTAAAGAAACCCTAGCTTGTATTGCATGGGCAAAATCTTTAGTTAAGTGAATTGACATTGGCTGTCCACCGTCTGGCAATAATGATTTGGCATTATTTAAATCAGATTGTATCTGATCGTACGTTGCTTTTAAACTTGCTCTTGCAGGTTGTGCAGCTGGATTATACACTAATGGTATAGCTATACCTAAATCTGAGTCTGCAGTTGCAGGATTATATGCTTTAGCAAAATAACGTACTAAGTTATGGAACAATGAAGCGCGCATTAAATATGCTTCCCCTTTGTATTTCTTAAGCAATGTAGCTTCCGTTTCATCTTCTGCTTCAATTTCATCGATATTTTCAATGAAATTATTCACATTGTTTATTGCTAAATAGCTAACTTCATAGAAGGCTTCTATGTCATAATCTGTTGCTAAACCATCTTGCCATAGATATAGTAAACCATTTCTATTCCCAAAGTCTGCTACTGCATTTACGATATCTACCTGATGATCACTTAATACTCTTCGAGAATTATAGTTAGCATTTCTATATAGGGAATACATTCCAGTTCTAAATAATTCAGCGTCTGCAACCGTTTCGAAAGCTTCGTCTGTTGCAATAGCATTGCCTGGCAATCTGTCTAATTCGCACGAGGTGAAAAGACCTACTAATGCGAGACTTGCTATTATTATATATTTTTTCATATTCTTTTAATTAATTAAAATGATACACGTACTGATGCTACGTATTGTCTTGTGTTTGGATATCGACCCAAAGCTATGTTAGAGTCAATTTCAGGATCTAGACCAGTATAGTTTGTTATTGTAAATAAGTTTCTAGCTGTTAAACTAAATCTTAATCCATTTACTGGATTATTTTCTCCTAATAAGCTTTTTGGAACATCATATGCAATAGCAATGTTTTTAAGCCTTAAGAATGAAGCATCTTCCACTAATCTTGAGTCAAACTCCATGGCCTGTCCAAATTTAGGGAATTTAGTTTGATCACCTGGCTCTTTCCACTCATCCAATACATTTGCTGATTGGTTATAGCTACCAAATAGTGCTGGGTTTTCTGAAAAGAATCGGTCGTTGTTTATCATGTATTTATCATACATGTAAGAGAAGTCCGCTGTAAAGCTTAATCCCTTACTCCAAGACATATTTATACCAAATCCTCCAGATATCGGGTTGAAGCGATATTTTCCATTTAATGGTTGAGATAATAACTCTTCATTAAATACTTTCTCAGCTTCACCAGTCTCTGGGTTTTCCCACATTTGCATTCCGTCATCAGGATCAATTCCTAACCATTTTGGGTAGTAAAATAAGACTTCTTCGCCAACAATATAGGACAATCCAGTGTTTGGAATAATCCACTCGTCTAAGCCATGGAATAATTCTGTAATCTTTGCTTGGTTGTAGTTGAAAGTCTTAGTAAATCCAACGTGCCAATCTTGATTTTGGAAAAGCGTAGTTCCCAAAGTTACATCAATACCGCGGTTTTCAAGAGAACCTATATTCTCATCAATAACAGCGAAACCAGAGGTGTACGGTTGTGGTACCTCCATTAACATATCCTTGGTTTTACGCTGGTAAACATCAACATCTAAAGTTAATTTATTATTGAATAAAGATGATGCAAATCCTATGGTAAGCTTTTCTTGAGTTTCCCATCCTAATTGTGGGTTACCTGGTGTAGCAATTGTCCATCCACTAGATCCAGCATAGGTGGTTCCTGTTCCTACTAATGCTAAATGTGAGTAGTTTCCAATCCCAGAAGAGTTTCCTGTTGTACCGTAGCTTACTCTTAATCGTAAATCATTTATAAAGTCTATATCATACATAAACTCTTCACTAGTAATATTCCACATTGCACCAGCAGACCAAAAGTTCGCTCTACGATTAGCAGAACCAAATCTAGAAGATTCGTCGGATCTTAAGGATAAGTCTAAGAAGTACTTACCTAAATAGTCGTAATTTAATTGACCAAAGTAAGATAAGTATGCGTATTGAGCAGTACTCATGGATGGGTCACTATCCATTTGCGCTAATGATCCAGCACCAAACTCCATTAAGCGATCATCTTCCATACCTCTTACTTCAACATCAAATGCTTTGTAATCGTATTTAATTCCTTCATGACCAGCTAGTACATTAAAATTGTGTTCATGATCAATGTCAAAACCGTACTCTATGGTGTTTATAATGTTTTGGTTAACCATTTGGGCATAAGCTTCATATCTTTCACCTATTCCTGCAGCAAAACTTGCTGAAGGGAAAACCTTTCTGGTTGTCCTTCTGTTATAGTAATCTAGTGAATATTGGGTTCGAATTGTTAAATTTTCAATAGGATTCAGCTCGATGAAGTAATTACCATTAAACTGATGGTTTTTTGTTGACATTGGCTGATTATCTAGAGCATATTCGTTGGAGACCATTTCTAGGCCTGGGATATAATCGTATACATTTCCATCCTCATCATATGGAGTCCAGTAAGGCTCAAACATATACACACCCAATGATCCTCTTAAATTATTTGTCCCATATGCAAATTGCTGTCTTTCGTCTCCACCACCTGTTAAGCGGACACCAGTTTTCATCCAATCATTTACTTGAGATTCTATCCGAGTATTTATCGTAAATCTTTCATAATTGGATGCGATAGTAATACCCTCATGATCCATGTATTGTCCAGATAAATAGTAAGTCGTGTTTTCGTTTCCACCGCTTACCGCCATATCTACTTTACGCATTGGAGCATCGTCTTTATAATAATACTCCTCCCAGTTAGTATCTACACCTGAAGCTATACGGTCATCATAAAGTGTTTGATTGATAAAGCCTTTTTCTAATTGGAAGTCAAGCAATTGCTGTGCATTCATTAGACCAAGACGATCTTTACGAGCTAGTTCAGAAAAACCATATTCATAATTTAAAGTAATTTGACCTTCGCCAGACTTTCCTCTTTTTGTGGTAATATAGATTACCCCATTTGCTGCTCTTGAACCATAAATCGAAGTAGCTGCAGCATCTTTCAATACTGTAACTGACTCAAAGTCATTAGCATTTAGGGTTAGTAAAGTTGCACTGTCAATAGGAGCGCCGTCTAACACAAATAAAGGGGTGCTACTTGCAGTAAGTGATCCAACACCGTGTAAACGAATGGATGATAATGCAGTAGGCTCACCTGACGATGTAAATAGCTGCAGTCCTGCAACTTGTCCTTGTAAAGACTCCATTACGTTTGCAGTAGGTTTGTTTGATAGTTTTTCGCTTGATATAGTAGCGATGGAACCAGTAATGGCCGATACTGCTCTACCCGAACCATATCCTACCACGACAACTTCATCTATAACCGCTGCGTCTAAGGCAAGTGTTACATTGTAGTTGCTTCTGGAGTCTACCTTAAAGGTACTTGTTTGATATCCGATATAAGATACTTCTATAACGTCCCCTTGGGTTGCCATTATAGAGAAATTACCATCGAAATCGGTGCTCGTACCTCGATTACTTTCAATTACTAGGATCGTAGCTCCTAAGAGAGGCACCCCCTCTTCGTCAACTACCGTACCTGTAATATTTTTTTCTTGTGCAAAAGATATTTGCACAACTAACGCTAACATGAGCGTTAGAAATACATTAAACTTTGTTCTCATTTTATAATTGTTTGAATTAGCTATCGCCAAAAATGCTAATAAAAACTTAAACGAACAAATTGAATCAGTAAATAATTTAAAAACCCTATTATTTTGTTCAGTTACGTTATTTTTCGCATCTTTGAATACAAACTAAAAAAAATGTTAATTATGAAAGGAAAGTACTTTTATCTTTCAGCACTGTTTTTTGTGCTGTTTGCGCAAATTGGATTTGCTCAACAAAAGACGATAACAGGAACAGTTACCGATTCAGATGGAGTTCCCTTATTAGGAGCTACAGTTCTTGTGCTTGGAACCACAACTGGTACGAGCACTGACTTTGACGGAAACTATTCTATAACAGCATCGGCCGATGATGTTTTAGAGTTCTCGTATGTCGGTTATGAAACGATTACAAGGGAGGTTGGGTCGTTGAATACAATCAATGTTACTTTAGAACTAGACTCTGGAGTACTAGATGAGGTTTTAGTGGTAGCATACGGAACTCAGACAAAAGAGTCTTTAACTGGTTCGGTAGGAGAGGTTAAAGCTCAAGATATTGAAAGGGTAACTAGTGCTAACGTAGTGCAGGGAATGACTGGTAAAGTTGCAGGTGTACAAGTGTTTTCATCAAGTGGTCTTCCAGGACAAGCCCCAACAGTTAGATTTCGTGGTATAAGTTCTATTAACGGGTCGTCAGCACCCTTATATGTGGTAGATGGTGTGCCTTTTACTGGTGATATCAGCTCCATAAACAATCATGATATAGAGTCCATGACTTTCTTGAAAGATGCTGCTGCTTCTTCTTTATATGGTAACCGAGCTGCAAATGGAGTTATTATTATTACAACCAAATCTGGAAAGCAGGCTGGAACTAATTATAATGTTGTAGTAAATAGTGGATTTGCTACACGTGGAGTACCTGAGTATGATATTTCTGGTAATATCCCTGAGTACTACGAGTACTACTATAATTTATTAAAGAATGATTATTTATTCGATGGTATTGATGCGCAAGCTGCTCATGCTGGTGCGTTAGCTGATTTAATATCTGGTTCCCAAGGATTGGGATATAACGTGACAGATGTTGCAGACTCTGAATTGATTACCGCAGAAGGAAGATTTAATCCAAATGCAAATATACTTTACCAAGAAGATTGGAAGGACTATTTGTTTGGGTCAGGATTATATTCTAGTACATTTTTTAATGCTTCAAATAATAGCGAGAACACTTCTTTATACTATTCAGTTGGATACGAAAATAACGAAACCTTTATGGTTAACTCTCGATGGGAGAAGATTACAGCTAGGTTTAAAGGTGATTCGAAAATAGGTGAGCGTATTAAAGTTGGAGGAAACTTAGCTTACTCCATAACAAATCAAAATGCGCCAGATGGATTTGATGGAGGAACTGCCTACAGTAACCCATTCCAGTGGACAAGGCATATTGCACCGATTTATCCTGTACATGCCTACGATGATAATGGTGAGAAAATATATTTACCTAATGGAAACGTTGCTTACGACGATGGAACAGGGACGTATACAGGAAGGGTAAGAAGATATGGTGAGTTGCAAAACCCATATGCTACCGCATTATATGATAAGAAATTATCAAAAGCTCATCAGGTTTTTGCTAGTGGTTACGCTGGTGTAAATATTGTGGAAGGACTTGACTTTAAATATATAGTAACTGGTGAGCACAGAGGAACTCGTGGTTATGATATGGATACGCCATTATATGGTGATGCAGTAGGTGTAAATGGACGTCTGTACAATTATTCAAGAAACGTTAACTCTATTAACCAACAGCAGTTATTAGAATATAATAAGCACTTTGATGCATTAGAATTAGATGTGTTAGTAGGACATGAAACTTATAGTAGAGATAATGATTACATGCAACACCATGTAACTAATGGATTGATTCCTAATAGTATCTACTCGGATATGTATGCAACACTTAGAGACGCAACTGGTTATGCAACGCCATACTCTTTAGAAAGCTACTTAGGTAGAGTTAATTTAAATTATGATGGTAGATACTATTTAACAGGTAGTTTTAGAAGAGATGGCTCATCTCGTTTCCATACTGATAACAGATGGGGTAACTTCTTCTCTGTTGGAGGTTCTTGGATAGTTTCTAACGAAGATTTCTTCCAAAGTAATTTAATCAACCAATTGAAGTTAAAAGCTTCATACGGAGAGGTAGGAAATGATAACTTAGGATATGCTTTCCCATATTTAGACTTATTTTCAGTAGTACAAACTCCTGAAGATGTTGATAACATATCCTATAACCAAATTTTCAAAGGAAATAAGGATATTACCTGGGAGAAAAACCAGAATTTTAATATAGGTCTTGATCTTTCTATGTTTGATAGTAGACTTACGTTAGATGTTGAGTACTTTAATAGAAAGACAGATGATTTATTGTATATGAGGCCATTACCATTATCAAGTGGGTTCTCCGCAATTCCTGAGAATATTGGCGCTATGAAAAATACTGGTATCGAGTTAACTCTAAATGGTGTAGCAATACAAAATGAAGATGTTAGCTTAAATATATATGCTAACTTAACCTCAGTTAAGAATAAAATATTAACTCTACCAGAAACCGATGAAGGTCAAATTGTTGATGGCAGTAGAGTCTTAAAGGAAGGTGGACAGATGTATACTTGGTATATGAGAGAATGGTTAGGAGTAAATCCAGATAACGGACAGTCCCAATGGGTTATGATTGATGAAGATACTGGTGAAAGAGGTGTGACTGAAGAGTATTCGGATGCTACTCTAATGGATACTGGTAAATCATCACTTCCAGATATATATGGTGGATTTGGTTTTAACTTAAACGTTAAAGGCTTTGAGTTAACTACTAGTTTTGCATATCAGATGGGTGGATATGGTTACGATAACATGTGGATGAATTTTATGCAAGGAAACTTAGCTCAAAACTTCCATAAAGATTATTATAACACATGGACATTTGATGATACTTCTGGCCAATATCCTTTAATGATGGTTGATGATCCAAATCAAAACTATAGCACTTCAACCTTAGGCTTAATAAAAAGTGATTATTTAAGCTTGCAGAATGTGTCATTAAGCTATAATTTTAATGAAAGTGTTTTAGAAACTCTTGGATTAAGTAGTCTAAAGCTTAGTTTAAGTGGAGATAATGTACATGTTTTCTCAAAGAGAAAAGGATACGATCCGCGTATGACTATTGGTGGAACAAATAGTTCTAATTTCTCGCCAATTTCTACTTATTCATTAGGCCTTAACCTTACATTTTAAAAAATTAAAATATTAGATTATGAGAAAATTGTTTTTAAGTGCAGCTGTGATAGCTTCAATGCTATTTGTAAGCTGCGAAACAGGCGATACACTTCTAGAGGAAGAGCCGCAAGGGAATATCTCTAGTGATCAGATCGATGAAGTGATTAGAGAATATCCGGAAAAAGCACTATCTATTTTAGCTGGTGCTGAAGCTGGAAATGTGAACTACATGTACGACTTTAATACAAATGGTGCTGGAGATCATGATGACTTTGGTTATAAGGCTATATTAACAGGGTTGGATCATATGACCAATGACTTGATTATGGTCGATAACCATTGGTTTAACGTGTTTTACAATTACCAGGGTAGAGAAGTACAGAATTCTAGAGGTACTAGAATGATTTGGAACTTTGAGTATAAAGTGATTTATAACATGAATACTGTTTTAGAATCTCTGTTAACTTTTGAGAATCCAGATGCCGATGTTCTTGCCCTTAAAGGAAGAGCGCTGGCTGTGAGAGCTAATGCTTATATGGATTTAATCCGTACATTTGCCGTTGGTGAAGAAGGAGTTCCTTACTACTCTAAAGGTGATGAAGAAGTAGAGCATCTAGCTAGAATGGCTACCTCAGATGTTTGGGGAAGAATTATAGATGATTTAGAGGACGCATACTCTTATTTAGAAGGTTATGGAAGAAGCAGTAAGCAAATGGTAGACGATCAGGTAGTTGCTGGTATGTTGGCCAGAGCTTATATGTTTACAGAGAATTATCCTAAAGCCGCTCAATACGCAAACATTGCAAGAGCTGGATATAGTCCAATGAGTGCTGATGCCGAAGCTAATTATAGCTTATTTGATGGTTTCCAGTTTATCGGTAATCCAAACTGGATGTGGGGTGCTGATATCACTGGAGCTACATCTTCGGTTTATGCATCTTTCTTCTCTCATATGGATAATACAAATGATGGATATGCTGGATTACTTAATGTCTATAGAGTTGCTGACAAGAGATTATATGATCAGATTCCTGATTCAGATATTCGTAAGAATTGGTTCTTAGATGCTGATTCAGCTGCAACCTATGGATTTCCTCCATATGCACATTTAAAGTTCCGTGATGATACTTTCTTTGAAGGAGATTACTTGTATATGCGTGCAGATGAATTTTATCTAACAGAAGCTGAAGCTTTAGCTTACATCAATGAAGATGACGCTAGAGACCTTCTAGATGAGTTCGTTCAAACTAGGGATACTCTTTTCTCTGCACAAGGATTAGCAGGTCAAGATCTATTGAATGAAATTCGTTTCCAAAGAAGATTAGAACTTTGGGGTGAAGGTGGTGAATGGTGGGAGATGAAACGTCATGGAGAAGCTTTAAATAGAGATTATGAGGATAGTAACCATCCTAGATGGGGTAGGTTTAACTATCCTGCGGATTCTGAGAAGTTCTGGTTCGAGATTCCACAAGATGAACTTAATGGAAATCCTGAAGTATCAAATCCATAGTTTGGGATAAAATCTATAGAAATTTTAAAAGCGGCTGTTTTCAGCCGCTTTTTTTATTTGAAGTGAGTTTTAAACTTTAGGGATTAATAAAGAGTAACTTATTTATGCTTACAAAACGTTTCTTTTAGTTTATAACTGAAATGAAAATGTTTTAGAAACTTTAGGTTTAAGCAGTATAGTATCTGAAACACATGAGGTATATGACTTCTATATTAAAAGTTGTAATTTGATAAGAGGTTTTTTTATCCTTACTTCATATGATTTAGTGTGTATAGATAAATGGCTATGTAGTTTGGTTCAAGAAGGAATTGTAAGTTATCTATAGGTTGATTATTAGCGTCTAATTATGTTAATGAGCTTATCCTTAATTGGTGATTTTATATATTCATTTTTTTATTAATTATCAAAATCTAGTGTGTAGACTTATATGTATTCTGGTTTTATCAAAATCTATACTTTCTCTATTAGTAAAGCCATTGGCAAATTGAATGTTCATTAATCCTATTTTATTGTAAAAGCCTATCCCGATTCCTAGGCCTATAAGGGTGTCACTAGTGTTTTGCACTTTATTTTCTATCCAGCCTATATCTGTGATGGTGTGGATATACATGTCTTTTGTTGCTCTGTATCTATATTCCGTTTGCAGTAGTGTTAACTGCGACGCATCGATACTATTTTCATTAAAACCTCGGATGTTCTTAACACCTCCTACCTTAAAACTTTCATTAATGTAATAGGTGTTACTCCATAATTTACCAAGATTAATTTTTGTGTACAGACTGTTATTTCCTCCTAATACTATATTGTGTAGTGCTTCAACTTCTATTTTAACTTGGTTTTCGCTCTGTAAGTCTGTGTTTCTTCTTCCGGTAGTTATTTTGACATCACTATATGTTAATATAGGTTGTAGTAAGTCGTTTTGGTATTGGGTATAACTTGATCCGAAAAAGAAGTGATTTCCATGTAAACTTATTATTCCGTCATTAGAAAGGCTATGCTCTAAACGGTTAACCGACTCCACTTTTTCATATCCAATATAATGTGACCAATTTTTTATATCAAACTTTATTTTTGCATTTAAATTGGTGGTTGTATACGTACTGTCTTTTTTGAATATATTAATACCTCCATTAGCCGATAACGGAGTGTTGGCTATGTAAGGCGTTTCTAGCTCGATGTTTATCTCTTCCTGATCCCCTGCATCTGCTAGATAGTTTAAAATTAATCGCTCACCCTTATTTAGATTATTGTGTAGGTTTAGATTTAAGTTTCCACTGAACTCTAGTTTTCCTGTAGCTTCCTGAGTAGCGAATCCAATTATACCATCGAAGTAATTGTTATTCATTTTTTCAAAATATAGGAATACGGTGCTTTTGTCTTTTTCGTATAATACTTCTGGACTTCTAGTTTCTCTAGCTATCCCAGTAGCTTCCATTGTTTGGCTTGCATTTTTTATAGACTCGTTGCTTAATTGTCTATTCGGTTTAAGACCGAATCTATGCCGTAGTATTTTTATTGGAAAATCATTATATCCCTTTATTTTTATGGAATCTATCTTTCTTAACTCATTTTTAACTATGGCTAAATTAGCAAATAACGTATCTTTGCGCATTGCAAGATCTTCTAGTTGAACTTTTACAAAACTATAGCCTTGATTTTCCCATTTAGTTTGAATGTCTGATAGTTGCGTTTCAAGTTTATCCATTGGGACTACTAGTTGATTTGTTTTAGGACGAGCTGCATTGGTTTTGAGCAGTTTTGGCCAGTTTGGTGGGTTAGTTTGGATGATTACAGTATTGGTTTTATTGCCTATATATATATAGGAGATGTAGGTGCTATCATTTTTCTTTTCCAACGCATCATGCTGAGCTTGTAAGTAACCGGATTTGTGTAATAAATCCAAGGTTTTATTTCTTTCGTTAAATAAAGATTGTAGGTTTTTATGGGTAGATGAATCCACTCCCATCTGCGAAAGAGATAACTTATCTTTATCGGTAGCTATATACTTTAAGTGTATAGTTTGTGCTTGGATTGCTGTTATGCTGGTGATAAAACATAAGACTGCCGATATGATGAGTTTTTTAATCAAGAAGATTTTGCGTCTTTAATATGAGGTTTAATCTGAGTTTTATCTTTACATAATGCAGTAGAAAACTGATGTAAAGTCAAAAATATTAAATTAATATGAAAGTTTCTTAGTTTTGCTTTCATATTGCAGAGATTATTTTTATATTTGCATTCCCGAAAAAATTATTGGGGTTTATTATTGAAATTAAAATATATATATGCCAACAATTTCACAATTAGTACGTAAAGGAAGAAACCGAATTACTAAGAAGAGTAAATCGATGGCTCTCGATTCGTGTCCTCAAAGAAGAGGGGTTTGTACGCGTGTGTATACCACAACGCCAAAGAAGCCTAACTCTGCTATGCGTAAAGTAGCAAGGGTAAGGTTGACCAATGGTAGAGAGGTTAACGCATACATTCCTGGAGAGGGGCACAACTTGCAGGAGCACTCGATAGTATTAGTAAGGGGTGGAAGGGTTAAGGATTTGCCAGGAGTTAGGTATCACGTTGTTCGTGGAGCTTTAGACACTGCAGGTGTTGAAGGTCGAGGACAGGGAAGATCTAAGTACGGTGCAAAACGCCCAAAGAAGTAAGTCAAACAATTCTTTAAAAGGAGGTAATGAGAAAACAACAAGGAAATAGAAGGCAGATTTTGCCAGATCCAAAGTTTAACGACCCGTTAGTAACGCAGTTCGTTAACAACATGATGGTCGATGGTAAGAAATCTGTTGCTTTTAAAGTATTTTACGATGCAATTGATATCGTAGAAGAAAGAAATCAAGATGAAGAGAAGACAGCGTTAGAGGTGTGGAAAGAAGCATTGTCTAATGTTATGCCGCACGTGGAGGTTCGTAGTCGTCGAGTAGGAGGAGCTACGTTCCAAATTCCAATGCAGATTAAGCCAGATAGAAAAGTATCTACTGCTATGAAGTGGTTAATACAGTTTTCTAGAAAACGTAACGAAAAATCAATGGCTAATAAGTTGGCAGCTGAGATTTTAGCTGCTGCAAAAGAAGAAGGGGCTGCAGTAAGAAAGCGTGTGGATACACATCGTATGGCTGAGTCTAACAGAGCATTTTCACATTTTAGATTCTAAAATAAACCATGGCAAGAGATTTAAAGTATACAAGAAATATAGGTATTGCTGCGCATATTGATGCCGGTAAAACAACAACGACAGAAAGGATCCTGTTTTATACTGGAGTGAATCACAAGTTAGGTGAAACTCACGAAGGTTCTAGTACAATGGACTGGATGGAGCAGGAGCAGGAGAGGGGTATTACTATTACTTCTGCTGCAACTACATGTACTTGGAAGTTCCCATTAGAGAATGGAAAGGAAACACCAGAAACAAAGGATTATAAGTTTAATATAATCGATACGCCTGGACACGTTGACTTTACTGTAGAAGTAAGTAGGTCATTACGTGTTTTAGATGGTTTAGTGTTTTTGTTTAGTGCTGCTGATGGTGTTGAGCCACAGTCAGAAACTAACTGGCGTCTAGCAGATGATTATAATGTTCCGCGTATTGGGTTTATAAATAAAATGGACCGTCAGGGAGCGGATTTCCTTGGAGTTTGTCAGCAAGTAAAAGATATGTTGAAGTCTAACGCTGTTCCAATTGTATTGCCAATTGGTGATGAGGAGGACTTTAAAGGGATAGTAGACTTGGTTAAAAACCGTGCTATTATCTGGCATGACGAAACCTTAGGAGCTACTTTTGACGAAGTAGATATTCCTGCAGAAATGCAAGACGAGGTAAATGAGTATCGTGGAAAGCTAATCGAAGAGGTTGCTGCATATGATGAGAATTTACTAGAAAAGTATTTAGAGGATGAGAACTCTATATCTGAAGATGAAGTACATGCTGCATTGCGTGCTGCTGTAATGGATATGAGTATTATTCCTATGGTATGTGGTTCTTCGTTTAAGAATAAAGGGGTTCAGTTCCTTATAGATGCTGTTGTAAGGTATTTACCTTCTCCATTAGAGAAGCCACCAATCGTTGGAATTAATCCGAAAACAGAAAAGGAAGAGGAAAGAAAGCCAGATGCGAAAGAGCCTTTTGCAGCTTTAGCATTTAAAATTGCAACCGACCCATTTGTTGGTCGTTTAGCGTTCTTTAGAGTTTATTCCGGTAGATTGGATGCAGGTTCTTACGTGTTGAACAATCGTTCTGGAGCGCGTGAGCGTATCTCAAGAATATATCAAATGCACTCAAATACCCAAAATGCTATCGACTTTATCGAAGCTGGGGATATTGGAGCAGCAGTAGGATTTAAAGAAATCCAAACTGGAGATACTTTAACAGATGAGAAGCATCCTATTATCTTAGAGAATATCGACTTCCCTGATCCAGTAATCGGGGTTGCCGTTGAACCTAAGACAAAGTCCGATGTGGATAAGTTGAGTGTTGGCTTACAGAAGTTAGCTGAAGAGGATCCAACTTTCCAAGTTCGTACAGATGAAGCTTCAGGGCAAACAATTATTTCTGGAATGGGTGAGTTGCATATCGATATTTTGATCGAGCGTTTAAGACGTGAGTTCAAGGTAGAGGTAACTCAAGGAAAACCACAAGTTGAGTATAAGGAAGCGTTTACTAAGGAAACAGAGTATCGCGAGACATATAAGAGACAAACTGGAGGTCGTGGTGCATTCGCCGATATTATCTTTACTATTGGTCCTGCCGAAGAAGGTCAGGAAGGATTAGAGTTTGTTGACGAAGTAAAAGGAGGTAATATTCCAAGAGAGTTTATCCCTTCCGTTGAAAAAGGTTTCCGTGATGCTATGGCTAATGGTCCACTAGCTGGATTCGAAATGGATAGTATGAAGGTAACTTTAAAAGACGGATCTTATCACGCAGTTGACTCGGATCAAATGTCTTTCGAGTTAGCAGCTAAACTAGGCTATCGTAATGCTTCTAAAGCAGCGGGTGCTGTTATATTAGAGCCTATTATGAAGATCGACGTTATCACTCCAGAGGAAAGTATGGGGGATATCGTAGGTGACTTAAACCGTAGAAGAGGTCAGGTAAACGATATGTCTGATCGTTCAGGTGCTAAGATAATACGTGCGGAAGTACCACTTGCAGAAATGTTTGGATATGTAACAACTTTACGTACCCTATCTTCTGGAAGAGCAACTTCTACAATGACATTCTCTCATTATGCAGAGACACCTCCGAATATTGCTGAGGAAGTAATTGCAGAGGCAACTGGAACCACTAACGAATAATCATTTTGAAATGAGTCAAAAAATTAGAATAAAACTAAAATCATACGATCATAACTTAGTTGATAAATCATCTGAGAAAATCGTAAAAACAGTAAGAAGTACTGGTGCGGTGGTTACAGGACCAATTCCTTTGCCAACGCATAAGAAGATATTTACCGTGTTGCGTTCGCCACACGTAAATAAAACAGCAAGAGAACAATTTCAACTTAACTCACACAAAAGACTATTGGATATTTATAGTTCATCATCTAAGACTATTGATGCTTTGATGAAACTTGAACTTCCAAGTGGAGTAGAAGTAGAGATTAAAGTGTAATGCGAATAATAGTCTAAACAATGCTTTAGGCTGACATGTCCGGAGCTGCGAGCGAAGGAAAAATGGAATCAAGATAACTTCAGGGTGAAATGTTATTTTGACCCTGAAGTTGTTTTTAGAAACGATTTTATAACTGAATATTAATTTAATTTTAATCACATGTTTGGGTTAATTGGTAGAAAAATAGGTATGACTAGCCTTTTCGACGAGGATGGGAAAAACATCCCATGTACGGTAATCGAAGCTGGTCCCTGTGTAGTTACCCAGGTCAGAACCAAAGAGGTTGACGGGTATGATGCTCTTCAGCTTGGTTTCGATGACAAAAAGACTGCTAATAAAGCTGCCGAGGGGCATGCTAAAAAAGCGGGAACCGTTGCAAAACGTAAAGTCGTTGAATTCCGAGGAAACGAAGAAAATCACAAATTAGGTGATGTAATCACTGTTGAGAGTTTTACAGAAGGCGAGTACGTAGACGTAGCTGGTACTTCTAAAGGTAAAGGATTCCAAGGATCGGTTAAGCGTCACGGTTTCGGTGGTTCAGAAATGAGTCACGGTCAGAAACACGTGAATAGAAGAACTGGTTCTATTGGAGCTGCATCCACTCCTGGTCGAGTATTTAAAGGAAAGAAAATGCCAGGACAAATGGGTAACAAAAGAGTTAAAGTACAAAATTTGCAGGTGTTAAAAGTAGTGCCAGAAAAGAACCTACTTGTTGTTAAAGGATGTGTTCCTGGGCATAACTCTGCATACGTAACGATCGAGAAGTAATGATGAAATTATCAGTATTAGATAAAAACGGAAAAGACACTGGCAGAACTGTTGAACTTGCTGCTGGTGTATTTGGAGTAGAGCCAAATAACCATGCCCTATATCTAGATGCGAAACAATATCTTGCAAATCAAAGACAAGGTACGCACAAAACGAAAGAAAGAGCAGAGGTTATAGGAAGTACACGTAAAATTAAGAAACAAAAGGGAACTGGAACAGCACGTGCTGGGGATATCAAGAACCCTATCTTTATTGGTGGTGGTACCGTATTTGGGCCAAGGCCAAGAAAGTATACGCAAACTTTGAACAAAAAAGTTAAGCGTTTAGCACGAAAATCAGCTCTTAGTTTAAAAGCGGAAAATAAAAATATAATCGTTTTAGATTCACTTGATTTTGAAACGCCAAAAACAAAGGAATTTGTTGATGTTTTAAAAGCATTAGGTGTTGAGAATAAAAAATCCTTGATTGTATTGGATGACGCAAATAAAAACGTATATTTGTCCTCGCGAAATGTGAAGCGCACGAAAGCTGTAACTAGCTCATTGCTAAACACATATGATATAATGAACGCGGATAACTTAATTCTGTTAGAGGGTTCATTGACACAAATAGAAGCTAACTTAAGTAAATAGAAGACAGATGACTATCTTAATTAAACCTATAATTACAGAGAAAGCAACGATAGATGCTGAGAAGTTCAATCGATATGCTTTTTCAGTGCATCCAAAGGCGAATAAGATTCAGATCAAAGAAGCGGTTGAGGCTGCTTACGGTGTTTCTGTTGCTAAGGTTCGCACTATGAACGTTCATCCGGAAAGAACAACCCGTTATACGAAAACAGGTGTTCAAACTGGTAAAACAAATGCTACAAAAAAGGCAGTTGTACAGTTGGTGGACGGAGATATAATTGATTTTTATACTAACCTCTAAGAGTTATCTTAGGGTAAACAAAAGACAACAATGTCAGTAAGAAAATTAAAACCAAGTACTCCAGGTCAGCGTTTTAGAGTTGTAAATGAATTTGATTCTATTACAACTGATAAGCCGGAGAAAAGCCTTTTGGCGCCGAAAAAAAGATCGGGAGGAAGAAATAAGCAAGGAAAAATGACCATGCGCCAAATTGGTGGAGGTCATAAAAGAAGGTATCGTATTGTAGATTTTAAGCGTAATAAAGTTGGTATTCCAGCTACGGTTGCTACAATTGAATACGATCCAAACCGCACAGCGTTTATCGCTCTTGTTAATTATCAAGATGGTGAGAAGCGTTATGTGGTTGCACAGAGAGGAATGAAAGTTGGGCAGAACATCGTTTCTGGAGAGAATGTAGCTCCTGAAATCGGAAATGCAATGCCATTAGCAAACATTCCATTAGGTACTATTATTTCATGTATTGAGCTTTCACCTGGAAAAGGTGCTGCGTTAGCGCGTAGTGCTGGAGCATTCGCTCAGGTAATTGCAAAGGAAGGTAAGTTTGTTACTGTTAAACTACCTTCAGGAGAAGTGAGAATGATATTAGCGACATGTATGGCTACTATCGGGGCCGTTTCTAATAGCGATCATCAGGTTATAGTATCTGGTAAAGCTGGTAGAACTAGATGGTTAGGTAGAAGACCACGAACTAGAGGAGTAGCGATGAACCCGATCGATCACCCAATGGGCGGTGGAGAAGGAAGAGCTTCTGGTGGACATCCACAATCTCGTACAGGAATTCCTGCGAAAGGATACAAAACCAGATCTAGAACGAAAGCGAGTAATAAATATATTGTAGAGCGTAGAAAGAAATAATATACTATGGCAAGATCATTAAAAAAAGGACCTTACGTTTATTATAAGTTAAATAGAAAGGTAGAGGCAGCTCAAGAATCAAAGAAAAAATCGGTAATCAAGACATGGTCAAGATCATCTATGATTACACCAGATTTCGTAGGCTTAACGATCGCAGTATATAACGGTCGTCAATTCATACCAGTATATATAACGGAAAATATGGTAGGGCATAAATTAGGAGAATTTTCACCAACTAGATCGTTCCGTGGTCATGCTGGTGCTAGAAATAGAGGTAAAAATTAATAAGCCATGGGAGTAAGAAAAAGAGAAAGAGCTTTAGAGCAAAAGGAGGCTAAGAAGACGCAATATTATGCGAAGCTTAATAATTGCCCAACTTCACCTAGAAAAATGCGCTTAGTTGCAGACTTAATCCGTGGTGAAAGAGTGGAGAATGCCTTAAATATACTTCGATTCAATCCGAAGGAGGCAGCAAGTCGCCTTGAAACATTATTATTATCTGCCATTGCTAATTGGCAGGCGAAAAACGAAGATGCATCAGTAGAAGATGCAAAACTTTTCGTAAAGGAAATCCGTGTAGACAGTGGAAGTATGTTGAAAAGACTACGCCCTGCTGCACAAGGAAGAGCACATAGAATTAGAAAACGTTCCAATCACGTAACACTCGTGCTTGGAGCATTAGATAACACACAAAGCAATTCATAAATGGGACAGAAAACAAATCCAATCGCAAATCGCCTAGGTATTATAAGAGGATGGGAATCTAACTGGTACGGAGGCAACGACTATGGCGATAAGCTGGTCGAGGATGATAAGATTAGAAAATACATCCGTGTTCGTTTAAGCAGAGCTAGTGTATCTAGGATAATTATTGAGCGCACACTTAAGCTTGTAACCGTTACTATCACCACAGCGCGCCCTGGTATTATTATCGGGAAAGGCGGTCAGGAGGTAGACAAGTTAAAAGAAGAGCTCAAAGAAATTACCAACAAAGAAGTTCAGATCAACATTCATGAAATCAGACGCCCAGAGGTAGATGCGTATCTTGTAGCAGCTAGTGTAGCTAGACAAATCGAGAGTCGTATATCCTACCGTCGTGCTATTAACATGGCAATTGCTGCGGCAATGCGTATGAACGCCGAAGGAATTCGAATTCAGATTTCTGGACGATTGAATGGAGCTGAAATGGCTCGTACTGAAACCTATATGGAAGGTCGCATTCCATTGTCTACATTCCGTGCAGACATCGACTATGCAATGGTTGAAGCACACACTTCTTACGGAAGATTAGGAGTGAAGGTTTGGATAATGAAGGGCGAAGTGTATGGCAAGAGAGACCTCTCACCTCTTGTTGGACTATCCAAAAAAGGTGGAAGAGGAGCAGGAGGAAAACGAGGTGGTAGAAGATCACGTCGTAGAAAGTAATTTTTTAAAACAGAAACAATGTTACAACCTAAAAGAACAAAATACCGCAAAATGCAAAAAGGCCGTATAAAAGGTAATGCTACCAGAGGTACGCAACTTACTCACGGTGTATTTGGTATTAAATCTTTAGAGCCTGTCTTATTGACTTCACGTCAGATTGAGGCAGCTCGTATTGCGGCAACTCGCTATATGGTGAGAGAAGGATCCCTATGGATTATGGTGTTCCCAGATAAACCAATTACCAAAAAGCCACTTGAAGTGCGAATGGGTAAAGGTAAAGGAGCATTAGACCATTATGCAGCTGTTGTTAGGCCAGGAAGAGTCTTATTTGAAGTTTCGGGTGTACCGATAGAAACTGCAAGAGAGGCACTGCGCTTAGCATCACAAAAATTACCGGTAAGAACGAAATTTATCGTGTCAAGAGAATATCAAGCTTAATTTCTAACACAATTTAGAAGATGAAACAGGCAGAAGTAAAAGAAGCATCGACAGCAGATCTTAAAGAGAGTCTTGCTGAATTGAGAGCAGCGTTCTCTGACATGAGAATGGCACACGCTATATCTCCATTAGAGAATCCTATGCAATTAAGGATGCATAGAAGATCTATAGCAAGAATAGAGACCGAATTAACAAAAAGAGACGTACAATAGTACATAGCTGAAAGATGGAAAAAAGAAATATAAGAAAAGAACGTATAGGTGTGGTAACCAGCAACAAAATGGAGAAATCTATTGTTGTTTCAGAAGTTAAAAAGGTGAAGCATCCAATGTATGGTAAGTACGTTACCAAAACAAAGAAATACGTGGCACACGACGAAGATAACGACTGCAATGAAGGGGATACGGTAAGGATTTCGGAAACGAGACCTTTAAGTAAAACCAAAAATTGGAGATTAGTTGAAATAATCGAAAGAGCTAAGTAATTATGATACAACAAGAATCAAGATTAAAAGTTGCAGATAACACCGGAGCACGAGAAGTATATACTATTCGTATTCTAGGAGGTACTAAGAAAAAGTATGCATCCGTAGGTGATAAAATCGTAGTTAGTATTAAAGAAGCTACACCTAATAGCTCTATTAAAAAAGGCGCTGTATCAACCGCAGTAGTGGTTCGCACTAAAAAAGAAGTGAGACGCTCAGATGGTTCTTACATTCGCTTTGATGATAATGCATGTGTGCTATTGAATGCCCAAGGTGAAATGAGTGGAACTCGTGTGTTTGGGCCAGTAGCAAGAGAGCTACGTGAAAATAAATTTATGAAAATAGTATCACTAGCACCAGAAGTGCTTTAATACGAAAACGAAAATGGCAAAGCTGAAAATAAAAGCAGGTGACGATGTAATAGTTATAGCTGGTAAAGATAAAAATAGAACCGGTAAAGTATTACGTGTTTACCCAGATACTAACAAAGCAATCGTAGAAGGAGTTAACTTAATTCAAAAGCACGAGAAACCAAGTGCAAACAATCCGCAAGGAGGAATTATTGAAAAAGAAGCTCCAATCCAGATTTCTAATATAGCCGTTGTAGATCCTAAGACCAAAGAGGCTACTAGAATAGGTTATAGAATGGAAGACGGAAACAAAATACGATTTGCTAAAAAATCGAATCAAGCATTATAGTTATGGGATACACACCAAGACTAAAAGAAGAGTTTAGAGATAGGGTATCGAAAGCCCTTATAGAGGAGTTTGAGTACGAAAACCCAATGCAGGTTCCTAGTTTACAATCCATCGTTATATCGAGAGGTGTAGGAGATGCGATAGCAGATAGGAAACTAATAGATCACTCCATTGAAGAATTAACCCAAATTGCAGGTCAAAAAGCTGTACCAACGTATTCTAAGAAAGACGTAGCTAGCTTTAAACTGCGTAAAGGGATGCCAGTAGGAGTAAAAGTAACCCTACGTGGTGATAGAATGTATGATTTTTTAGATAGACTTATTACTGCATCTCTACCACAGGTAAGAGATTTCCAAGGTATTAAGGCTACTGGTTTTGACGGAAGAGGTAATTATTCTCTAGGAATAACCGAACAGATAATCTTCCCAGAAATCGATATCGATAAAGTTAGAAGAATACAAGGTATGAACATTACTTTTGTAACTTCTGCTAATACCGATCAGGAAGCAAAATCATTATTAACAGAATTAGGTTTACCTTTTAAAAAGAATTAATAGATGGCGAAAGAATCAATGAAAGCTCGCGAGCGTAAGAGAAGGAGAATGGTGGCAAAATATGCCGAGAAAAGAAGAGCTCTTAAAGAAGCTGGCGACTACGAAGGATTACAAAAACTACCAAGAAATGCATCTCCAGTTAGACTGCATAACAGATGTGGAATTACTGGAAGGCCAAAAGGTTATATGAGACAATTCGGAGTATCACGAGTAACATTCCGTGAACTAGCAAGTAACGGTCTAATACCTGGGGTTAGAAAAGCAAGTTGGTAAACTAACAGAAAAAATTAATAGAAATGAATATTGATCCAATAGCCGATTATCTAACGAGGATTAGAAATGCAATCAATGCAGGGCATAGAGTCGTAGAGATTCCTGCTTCTAATCTTAAGACAGAGATAACAAAAATCTTGTTTGACCAAGGATTCGTACTAAGCTATAAGCTAGATAGCGATAAAGGGCCACAAGGAACCATAAAAATCGCACTGAAGTACGATAGAGAGACCAAGGAGTCTGTAATTAAAAAACTGCAAAGAATAAGTAAACCAGGTTTACGTAAATATGCTAGTTCTACTGAAATGCCACGTATATTAAACGGTTTGGGAATCGCTATAGTTTCTACTTCACATGGAGTAATGACTGGAAAGCAAGCTCAAGCTAACAACGTTGGTGGAGAACTATTATGTTACGTATACTAATATAATAACTAAGTATGTCAAGAATAGGAAGTAAACCAATCGCTATTCCTCAAGGAGTAAGCATTGAAGAGAAAGACAATACGGTAACTGTAAAAGGTAAACTTGGTGAATTAACCCAAGAGATCTCGGGAGTATCTTTAGATATTAGTGAGAATGAACTAGTACTAAACCGTGAATCTGATTCCAAAGAACATCGCTCAGCACATGGTTTGTATCGCAAACTAATATCTAATATGATAGAAGGTGTTACAAACGGCTGGACTAAAGAATTGGAGTTGGTAGGAGTTGGATATAGAGCTGCCAATCAAGGGCAGAAGTTAGATCTAGCTTTAGGGTTTTCCCACAATATTGTAATAGATGTTGCACCAGAGGTTAAAATAGAGACGGTTACTGAAAGAGGTAAAAATCCAATAATCAAATTAACTTCACACGATAAACAGCTAGTAGGACAAGTTGCGGCTAAAATCCGTTCTTTCCGTAAGCCTGAGCCATATAAAGGTAAAGGAGTTAAATTTGTAGGTGAAGTATTAAGAAGAAAAGCAGGTAAATCTGCATAAGAAATTAAGTTATGGCATTATCTAAAATCGAAAAGAGAAATCGTATTCGCAAAAGAATACGCAAGACGATTTCCGGAACACAGGAAAAGCCTCGACTCGTTGTATTCAGAAGTAACAAGGAAATCTACGCACAACTTATCGATGATGTTGCTGGAAAAACCTTAGCTTCTGCTTCATCAAGAGATAAGGATATCACTGTAGAAGGTACAAAATCAGAAATCGCTTTTGCTGTAGGGAAGTCTATAGCAGATAAAGCAAAAGAATCTGGAATTGAAACAATATGTTTCGATCGAGGAGGCTACCTTTATCACGGAAGAGTTAAATCATTAGCAGACGGGGCACGTGAAGGTGGCCTAAAATTCTAGAAATATGAATCGAGATTATAAAAACATAGAAACTGTTAAACCAGCTGGGCTAGATTTAAAAGATCGTTTAGTAGCAATCCAAAGAGTTACCAAGGTAACTAAAGGAGGTAGAACCTTCGGATTCACTGCTATCGTGGTAGTTGGAAATGGTGAAGGAGTAGTAGGTCAAGGATTAGGAAAATCTAAAGATGTTGCTACTGCAATTGCTAAAGGAGTAGAAGAAGCCAAGAAAAACTTGGTTAGAATACCACTCCACAAACAAACTATACCACACGAGCAAAAAGGAAAGCATTCTGGAGCTAGAGTAACATTATTACCTGCATCAGAAGGTACTGGAGTAATTGCTGGTGGACCTGTAAGAGCCGTATTGGAGTCGGTTGGAATACACGATATTTTATCGAAATCTCAAGGATCATCCAATCCACACAACGTTGTAAAAGCAACATTCGATGCATTACTACAATTACGTAGTCCGCAAACAATAGCAAAACAACGAGGGATTTCTTTAGAGAAATTGTATAAAGGATAATTAAGAGCAAGAAAATGGCAAGAATTAGAATAACACAAGTAAGAAGTGCGATTGGTCGTACGGAAAGTCAGAAAGCCACTCTAGAGTCATTAGGACTAAGAGGTATTGGGAAATCTGTAGAGCACGAAAAAATGCCAAATATTCTTGGTATGATTAAAAAAGTTAATCACTTAGTTTCAGTAGAAACTATATAAGATAATCGAAAATGGATTTAAGTAATTTAAAACCAGCTGCTGGCTCGTCTAAAAGTGCTGGAAAGCGCGTAGGACGTGGCCAAGGTACTGGAAAAGGGGGTACAGCCACTCGAGGACATAAAGGAGCGAAATCTAGATCAGGATACGCTAAAAAAATAGGATTTGAAGGTGGTCAAATGCCTCTTCAAAAAAGACTTCCTAAGTTTGGATTCACAAACAACAACAAAATAACCTATTCTGTAGTCAATTTAGATACATTACAAAATTTAGTTGACGAAAAAAGGATTAATGATGTTGTAGATTTCGAAACTTTTGTAAATTTGCGCCTTGCAGGAAAAAACGATGCTATTAAAATTCTTGGAAGAGGAGAATTAAAGGCTAAATTGAAAATATCAGCACACAAATTTACCGCATCAGCTAAGAAAGCAATCGAAGCTGCCGGTGGTGAAGTAATAACATTGTAATTTTTTAGTAAGGATGAAAATTATTGAGACCCTCAAAAATGTATGGAGAATAGAAGAGCTTAGGAACCGAATAATGGTTACCCTAGGACTTCTATTAGTATATCGATTCGGTGCGCAAATTGTATTGCCAGGAATAGACGCTTCTAAATTAGCGGAGTTTGCTGGTAAATTCGACTCAGGTGGTATAGGTGGATTACTAAATGCATTTACTGGGGGAGCATTCGCTAATGCCTCAGTTTTTGCTTTAGGGATTATGCCTTATATCTCTGCCTCCATTGTGGTCCAATTAATGCAAATAGCAGTTCCTTATCTACAAAAATTACAAAAAGAAGGTGAAAGCGGTAGACGGAAAATTAACCAAATAACAAGATGGTTAACTATAGCAATCTGTTTAGTGCAAGCGCCTTCCTATTTAGCAGGGCTTCCTATGATGGGAGTACCAACTGAAGCATTTGTTATAGGACAAACACCAATGTTCTACGTCTCATCTGTAATTATATTGGTAACTGGAACCATTTTTGCAATGTGGTTAGGTGAGAAAATAACAGATAAAGGAGTCGGTAATGGTATATCAATTCTTATTATGGTTGGTATTATCGCAACTCTACCAATGTCATTTGCACAAGAGTTTTCTTCTCGTGTAATTGAATCAAATGGTGGACTACTTATGATCCTTATAGAACTAGTGATTTGGTTTATTATAATTCTAGCATCGGTAATGCTTGTTATGGCAGTAAGGAAAATTCCTGTTCAGTATGCTAGAAGAACCGCTGCTGGAGGATTTGAGAAAAATGTTTTTGGTGCTAGACAGTTTATTCCACTAAAAGTAAACGCATCTGGAGTAATGCCAATAATATTTGCCCAAGCAATTATGTTTATTCCTTCTGGTTTAGCTAGTTTGTTTGGTGAAAGTGATATTGCACAATCGATTCAAGTGAATTTTGCTGATATATTTGGACTTTGGTATAATATTGTATTTGGTGTTTTAATTATAATATTCACGTATTTCTATACAGCAATTACGGTTCCAACTAATAAGATGGCAGATGATTTAAAGCGTAGTGGAGGATTTATTCCAGGTATTAGACCAGGAACCGAAACAGCAAATTATCTAGACACAATTATGTCTAGAATCACCCTTCCGGGGTCGATATTCTTAGCTATCTTGGCTATATTCCCTGCTATTGTAGTAAAGCTTATGGGAATTCAAGCCGGATGGGCATTATTTTATGGAGGAACTTCTCTCCTGATTATGGTCGGTGTTGCAATCGATACCGTAGATCAAATTAATTCATACCTGTTAAACCGTCAATACGATAGTTTAATGAAGTCAGGTAAAAAAAGAAAAGCAGTAAGATAAATTATGGCAAAACAACCACCTATAGAACAAGATGGAACAATAGTCGAAGCGTTGTCGAATGCAATGTTTCGCGTTGAGTTAGAGAATGGTCATATAGTCACTGCGCATATTTCGGGTAAGATGCGTATGCACTATATAAAATTATTACCCGGAGATAAGGTGAAATTAGAAATGAGCCCTTACGATTTAACAAAGGCTCGTATAACATATAGATACTAAGAACAATGAAAGTAAGAGCATCGGTAAAGAAAAGAACGCCAGACTGCAAAATTGTACGCAGAAAAGGCCGTTTATATGTAATCAACAAAAAGAACCCTAGGTTCAATCAAAGACAAGGATAATTATGGCAAGAATTGCAGGTGTTGATATCCCTAGAAATAAAAGGGGTGAAATCGCGCTAACCTACATCTTTGGAATCGGTAAAAGCCGTTCACAAGAGATATTGGAAAAAGCCGGAGTAGACAAAAACAAAAAGGTACAAGACTGGAACGACGAGGAGCTAGGCGCTATTCGTACTACTGTAGCTGGATACACAATCGAAGGGCAACTTCGTAGTGAAACGCAGCTAAACATTAAACGACTTATGGATATAGGGAGTTATAGAGGAGTACGTCATAGAAGCGGATTGCCTGTGCGTGGACAGAAAACCAAAAACAACTCTCGTACACGTAAAGGACGTCGTAGGACGGTTGCTAACAAAAAGCAAGTCTAACCACTAAAATTTCGATCTAATGGCAAAATCAAAAACAGGATCTAGTGCAAGCAGAAGCGCTAGAAGAAGGAAAGTAAATGTAGAGGCAGTCGGTCAAGCGCATGTAACTGCATCATTCAATAATATAATAATTACCTTCACTAATAAAAAAGGAGACGTAATTTCATGGTCTTCTGCTGGAAAAATGGGCTTTAGAGGTTCAAGAAAGAACACTCCATATGCTGCTCAGGTAGCATCAGAAGATGCTGCGCAAAAAGCACATGAAGCTGGTTTAAGAAAAGTAAAGGTTTATGTAAAAGGACCTGGTTCTGGTAGAGAATCAGCAATCCGATCTATGCATAACTTAGGAGTGGAGGTTACAGAGATTATTGACATAACTCCATTACCACATAATGGTTGTAGACCACCTAAGCGCAGAAGAGTTTAATCCTTCCTTAATAAACGATATAAGGAATATTCAATAAGTATAAATGAAGGGTTCAGAGTTTAGAGGATGTAATTAGAAATAAGACCTTAATTTAAACTCTTCCTTCCAATTAATTTAATTATGGCAAGATATACTGGTCCTAAGACAAAAATAGCTCGTAAATTTGGCGAAACTATCTTCGGTGACGACAAGTCATTTGAGAAAAAGAATTATCCTCCAGGACAACACGGAAATGCCCGTAGAAGAGGAAAAAAATCTGAATACGCTATTCAGCTTCAAGAAAAGCAAAAAGCTAAATATACCTATGGTATTTTAGAGCGTCAATTCAGAAATATGTTTAAAAGCGCTAACGCAGCACCTGGAATTACCGGTGAAATTTTATTACAATATTGTGAGTCTAGATTAGACAACGTAGTCTATCGTATGGGAATTGCACCAACTCGTGCAGCCGCTAGACAATTAGTATCACACAGACATATTTTAGTTAATGGAGAGCGTGTTAACATACCTTCCTACCGACTTAAAGCTGGAGATGTTGTAGGCATTAGACCTAAATCAAGAACTCTAGAAACGATAAAGAATTCACTTTCCAATAACGATAGAGTTTATGAGTGGATTACCTGGAATACTGAAAAGATGGAAGGTACTTATGTATCTATTCCAGAGCGTATTCAAATTCCAGAGAACATCAACGAGCAATTAATCGTTGAATTATATTCAAAATAACAATTACAAAGTAGTCATAATATGGCAGTATTTAGTTTTCAGAAGCCTGATAAAGTTATCATGATTAATTCATCCGAATTCCACGGGTCCTTTGAGTTTCGACCATTGGAGCCAGGATACGGACTGACCATAGGTAACGCATTACGGCGCGTATTACTTTCTTCATTAGAAGGATTCGCTATCACCGCGGTGCGAATAGAAGGAGTAGATCATGAGTTTTCTACTATTGCAGGAGTTGTGGAAGACGTTACAGAAATTATTCTTAACCTTAAACAAATCCGCTTTAAGCAACAAGTAGAAGACGTAGACAGCGAGACTGCTACTATCACTATTTCAAAAAAAGAACAATTAACCGCTGGAGATTTCCAACAGTTTATCTCAGGATTTGAAGTCTTAAATACTGATTTAGTGATTTGTAATATGGAGCCAAGCGTTGAGCTTAATATAGAACTTACTATAGAAAAAGGACGAGGCTATGTATCTGCTGAGGAAAATAAAAAAGCAAATGCCCCATTAGGAACCATCTTTACAGACGCTATTTTCACGCCAATAAAAAATGTGAAGTACGAAGTAGAGGACTATAGGGTTGAACAAAAGACTGATTACGAAAAGTTAATTGTTGATATAATCACCGATGGTTCTATTCATCCTCAGGATGCACTTACCGAAGCTGCAAAAGTTCTGATTCATCATTTCATGCTATTCAGCGATGAACGTATTACACTAGAAGCAGATGTGATTTCTCGTAAAGAAACTTACGACGAGGAGTCGCTACATATGCGTCAGCTTCTTAAGACCAAGCTTGTAGACCTAGATTTATCTGTACGTGCACTTAACTGTTTAAAAGCAGCTGATGTACATTCACTAGGTGATTTAGTAGTGTATAACAGAAGTGACTTAATGAAGTTTAGAAACTTTGGTAAAAAATCACTATCTGAACTAGAAGAAGTAGTTTCTTCTAAAGGTCTAGACTTTGGAATGGATCTATCTAAATATAACTTGGAACTAGACTAACTTTATCAGCATGGTTAACTTAATATTAACCATCTAAAAGAACTTCAAAATGAGACATAGAAATAAAGGAAATAAATTAGGTAAAACATCACCACACCGTAAAGCAATGCTTGCTAATATGGGGTGTTCATTAATCGAACATAAGCGAATTAATACTACCGTTACCAAAGCAAAAGCTTTACAACAATATATAGAGCCAGTAATCACAAAATCTAAAAACGATACTACGCATAACCGTCGTATTGCATTTAGCTATTTGCGTCAGAAAGATGCTGTAACTACACTTTTCCGTGAGATTGCAGTGAAAATTGGAGACAGACCAGGTGGATATACAAGAATTATTAAACTAGGTAATCGTCAAGGTGATAACGCACCAATGGCAATGATTGAGCTAGTAGACTATAATGAGCTATACAATCCTGGTAAAGCTACAAAGAGACGTCGTACAAGACGTGGTGGTCGAAGAGGAAGTAGCCAAACAACCGTAGCTAGAGAAGAAGAATAAAATGCATCTAAACATAGATGGATATTAAGTTTAGCACACAGTCTATAAATATAGCTGTGTGCTTTTTTTATTTTATATAACCTTTAATTTTTCAGCTTAACCTTATAGGTTTTAAGCGCAACACATTAATCTAATTTATTATGCATAGCACAATCCATAAAATTCATGCCAGACAAATTTTTGATTCCCGTGGAAATCCAACTATCGAAGTGGATGTACATACTTCTTGTGGTGTAATGGGACGCGCTGCTGTTCCTTCTGGTGCATCTACTGGTGAACATGAAGCTGTAGAGCTTCGCGATGCTAAAGATACTTATATGGGGAAAAGTGTTTTTAAAGCTGTTGAAAATGTTAATTCTGTTATTCAACAAGCCTTAATAGGATTTTCTGTATTCGATCAGGCAGCAATTGATAATAAAATGATTGCTCTTGATGGAACCCCTAATAAATCTAATTTAGGTGCAAATTCAATTTTAGGAGTTTCTTTAGCTGTTGCTAAGGCTGCAGCTAAGGCGCTTGGTTTACCACTCTATCGTTATGTAGGCGGCGTTGGTGCATCCACACTACCTGTTCCTATGATGAATATTATAAATGGTGGGTCGCATAGTGATGCGCCAATTGCATTTCAAGAATTCATGATTATGCCAGTTACTGCTAAGTCTTTATCTCATTCTTTGCAAATTGGAAGTGAGATCTTTCACCATTTAAAAGCAGTTCTAGATGATCGAAATTTAAGCACAACTGTTGGGGATGAAGGAGGTTTTGCACCTGAATTGGACGGGACTGAAGATGCAATTGAAACTATTGAACTTGCTGTTAAACAAGCTGGATATACTTTTGGTGAGGATATTTTATTAGCTTTGGATTGTGCTGCGGCAGAATTTTATAAGGATGGGAAGTATAATTACCAGATTTTTGAAGGACCTACAGGGAAAATACGAAGTTCTTCAGAGCAAGTTGAGTATTTAGCTTCTTTATGTGAAAAATATCCAATAATTTCTATAGAAGACGGATTAGATGAAGATGATTGGGAAGGTTGGAAATTGCTTACTGATAAGATTGGTGATAAGGTGCAAATTGTTGGAGATGACTTGTTTGTTACTAACGTCGATCGATTAAAGCAAGGAATAGAAACAAATACTGCAAATTCTATTTTAATTAAAGTGAATCAGATTGGAACTTTAACCGAAACAATTGCGGCTGTAAACATGGCACATAAAGCTGGTTATACTTCCGTGATGTCGCACCGAAGCGGTGAAACCGAAGATAATACAATTGCAGATTTAGCAGTAGCTTTAAATTGCGGGCAAATTAAAACAGGATCCATGTCTCGTAGTGATCGTATAGCTAAATACAATCAATTGATAAGGATTGAAGAAAATTTAGGTGATGCTGGGGTTTATCCTCAAAGAAGTGCTTTTAGAGTGAAAGGAATGTACTAGTTTTTTACATTCAAAAACTTTAACTTTAAATTATAATAATAAAGCGCTTTTAGAGGCAATTAACGATTGTAATTTCTTCTAAAAAACATCGACTTTTTGTATATTAGCCGTTTAGTAAAAGTTCAAAATAAATTATATAAATATATGTCAAAAATAGCTACACTCGAAATAGGAGGTAAGAAGTATGAACTTCCCATAATTACTGGTTCAGAAAATGAAGTTGCGGTAGATATTGCCAGTTTACGCAGTGCAACGGATGGGATTATTACACTTGATCCTGGTTATAAAAATACTGGTTCTTGCAAAAGTGCCATTACATTTTTGAATGGTGAAGAAGGAATACTTCGTTATCGTGGATATTCCATAGAAGAATTAGCCGAAAAAGCTAGTTTCCTTGAGGTAGCATACTTACTAATCTTTGGTGAACTACCTACTAAGGACGAATTAGATAAATTTCATGCTGACATTAAATCCGAATCACATGTTGATGAAGATATAAAGAAAATTTTAGATGGTTTTCCAAAATCAGCACACCCTATGGGAGTGTTATCGTCTTTAACCTCTGCATTGGTAGCTTTTAACCCTTCTTCTGTTAATGTGGATAGCGAAAAAGATATGTACAATGCTATTGTTAAGATACTTGGTAAATTCCCTGTTCTTACTGCATGGGCATATCGTAAGCGTGTAGGCTTGCCATTAGATTATGGTGATGATTCCTTAGATTATGTAGAGAACTTCCTAAAGATGATGTTCAAAAAGCCAAATGGAATCTATCAAGCAAATCCAGTTGTTGTAGACGCTTTAGACAAGCTTTTAATTTTACATGCCGATCATGAGCAGAATTGCTCTGCTTCAACGGTTCGCATTGTAGGTTCTTCTCACACCGGATTGTTTGCTTCGCTTTCAGCTGGTATTAGTGCTCTTTGGGGGCCACTACATGGAGGTGCCAACCAAGCTGTAATAGAAATGCTAGAAGCAATTCGTGAAGACGGTGGCGATACAGAGCGCTATATGGCAAAGGCAAAAGATAAGAACGATCCGTTCCGTCTAATGGGCTTCGGTCATCGTGTTTATAAAAACTTTGATCCACGTGCAAAAATAATTAAGAAGTCTGCAGATGAAGTATTAGAAGCACTTGGATTAGAAGATGAAGTTCTTGACATTGCCAAAGCATTGGAAAAGGAAGCACTAGAAGATGCCTATTTCGTTGATCGAAAACTATATCCTAACGTAGATTTCTATTCAGGAATAATTTACCGTGCCCTAGGAATTCCTATGGAAATGTTTACAGCGATGTTTGCATTAGGTAGATTGCCAGGTTGGATTGCGCAGTGGAAAGAGATGAGACTTAATAGAGAACCAATTGGAAGGCCTAGACAAGTATATATTGGAGAAAAGCATAGAGCCTTTGTTAATATTGAAAAAAGATAATAACCAGGCAAAATAATAAAAAGCACTTCATTATTGGAGTGCTTTTTTAATACTAAACGATAACTTATGTTACAACTAAATATAAGAGACGAGGTATCGCGTTTGCGGGCTGTAGTTTTAGGACGAGCCGATGAAAATGGTCCTGTGCCAACGGTCGAAGAGACATACGATCCAAAATCGGCAAAACATATTAAGCAAGGTACGTATCCGACTATTCCAGATATGGTTAAAGAAATGGAAGCGGTAAACAAAGTGTTTGAAAAGTATGATGTAGAAGTGTACCGACCTAAGTTAATACAAGACTACAATCAAATTTTTACAAGAGATATTGCTTTCGTAATTGAAGATAAGTTTATTATTGGTAATATACTAGAAGATAGATCCAAGGAAATCGATGCTATTGAATACCTTATCAGTAAAATTAATCCAGAAAATGTTATCCGATTTCCCGAAGAAGCACATGTAGAGGGAGGCGACGTTATGCCTTGGGGTGATTATATTTTCGTTGGAACATACAAGGACGAGAATTATAGAAAATATATTACTGCTAGAACCAATATGAAGGCAGTGGAAGAGTTGCAAAAGCTGTTTCCGAAAAAGAAAGTGAAGTCGTTTAGCTTAAGAAAATCTAATTCGGTTCCTAAAGAGAATGCGTTGCATTTAGATTGTTGTTTTCAACCACTAGGAAAGGGGAAAGCAATCATTCACAAAAACAGTTTCTTAATAGAAGAAGAATACCAGTGGTTGGTAGATTTTTTTGGAAAGGAAAACCTTTTTGAGATTACCGACGATGAAATGACACAAATGTTTAGTAATGTGGTTTCTATAACCCCTGATGTAGTATTGTCTGAACAAAAATTTTATAGATTAAACGATTGGCTACGCCAGCAAGGCTTTACAGTTGAAGAAGTGCCATATGCAGAGATTTCAAAACAAAGTGGCTTGCTAAGATGTTCCACCTTACCTTTGTTGAGAGAATAACTAGACCCACTTCTAAACTAACTTAACTAAAATAGTATATGAACTTCCGGTTGATTGTATGAGTACATAAATTAACAGGAATTAAAATAGAGAGTAAAATGCAACAGATTACAGATACAATTTTAATGGTTCGTCCAGCTGCATTTAGGATGAATGAACAAACCAAGGTAAATAACTTTTTTCAAGAAGAGTTAGATTTGGATCTACAAGAAGCGCAAATAAACGAAAGAGCACAAGAAGAATTCGATGCTTTTGTTGAAAAGTTACGAAGTGTAGGTGTAAACGTTATAGTACACCAAGATAAGAAGGAAAATGACACCCCTGACTCTATCTATCCAAATAACTGGATTAGTTTCCATCAGTCTGGAAATATTGCAGTCTATCCAATGTTTGCCGAAAATAGACGTAGAGAGAGGAACGAAGAAGTGTTGAAGTTGATAGAGTCAGATGGATATAGGATTGATGATGTAGTAGATTATACCTCTGCAGAGGAAGATGATCTGTTTTTAGAGGGAACAGGAAGTTTAATACTTGATCGTGTAAACAGAAAAGCATATTGCGCATTATCCGATAGAGCAGATGAAGACTTAGTTATTGAGTTCTGTGAGGACTTTGAGTATACACCAGTTATTTTTACGGCGTATCATACTGTAGATGGAAAGCGTGAAATTGTCTATCACACCAACATATTAATGTGTGTAGGAACTACTTTTGTAGTTATTTGTCTAGACACCATCGACGATAAAAAGGAGAAGAAGAATATAGTGCAGCATTTTAAACAAGACAACAAAGAAGTCATTGCTATTACCGAAGAGCAGATGAATCAGTTCGCTGGGAATATGTTGCAAGTAGTAGGGGCAGATGGTAAGACCTATTTGGCTATGAGTGAGGCTGCAAGAAATAGTTTGACCGAAGCACAGGTGAAAACCATTGAAAAGCATACAAATATATTAAGTAGCGACTTGCATATTATTGAAACCTTAGGTGGTGGTAGCGCAAGATGTATGATGGCTGAAGTTTTTCTGCCAAAAAAATAAGTTTGGATTTTCTAAACTAAAAAATAGAGTCTCACTATCAGAAAACGATAGGGAGGTTCATAATGATTATTGGAAATAACCTATACAATAGCCTGTAAATCTTCTTATATTTACAGGCTTAAATTTTATTACAATGAATATAGAGAAGCTCATAAGTGATCATATAAAACAAGGCTTAAAGCAAGAGTATGATGTAGACCTGGAAAAAGTAGAGTTTCAGGCAACAAGGAAAGATTTCGAAGGAGATTTAACAGTGGTAGTATTCCCAATACTTCGGCATGTAAAAGCAAATCCGGTTGCCATAGGGGAGTTTCTAGGAAATCATTTAGTAGCGCAGCTTCCACAAATTGAGAAGTTTAATGTGGTACAGGGTTTTTTAAATCTTGTGCTTTCAGATAATTACTATCTAGACTATTTTGCTAGCATAACTGATTTCGATTCATTTGGGTTGGAATCTAACACTAAAGCGCCGATCATTGTTGAATATTCCTCACCCAATACAAATAAGCCTTTACACTTAGGGCATATTCGAAATAACCTATTAGGCTATTCGGTTTCCGAAATTTTGAAAGCTGCTGGGCATCCGGTACATAAGACACAGATAATAAACGATCGTGGAATTCATATTTGTAAAAGTATGATAGCTTGGCAACGATTTGGAAACGGCGAAACACCTACTTCTGCCAAGATGAAAGGTGATCATTTAGTGGGAAAATACTATGTGAAGTTTGATGAAGTTTATAAGGAACAAATCAAAGAGCTTGTAGATCACGGAATGTCGGAGGATGAAGCGAAGCAAAAGGCGGAAATTATTCAAGCTGCACAAGAAATGCTTCGTAAATGGGAGTCTAATGATGACGAGGTATTAAGCCTGTGGGAGAAAATGAATGGTTGGGTTTACGAAGGATTCGACGCTACCTACGATGCATTAGGAGTTGATTTTGACAGCCTTCTATATGAAAGTGACACCTATTTGCTAGGTAGAGACATTGTAGAAAAAGGTTTAGAAAGTGGTGTTTTTTATAAGCGCGAAGATGGATCGGTTTGGTGTGATCTTTCCGATGAAGGATTAGATGAGAAAATTGTATTACGTGCAGATGGAACTTCAGTTTATATAACTCAAGATATTGGGACAGCCATAATGCGTATTGAAAACCATCCAGATACAGAAGGCATGATTTATACGGTTGGGAATGAGCAAAACTATCATTTTAAAGTACTTTTCCTTATCTTAAAGAAGCTAGGTTACGAGTGGGCAGAAAATCTGTATCACCTGAGCTATGGAATGGTAGATTTACCATCGGGAAGAATGAAAAGCCGAGAAGGAACCGTGGTTGACGCCGATGACTTAATTGCGGAGATGAATCAAGCTGCAAAAGATATATCTGCAGAACTCGGAAAGTTAGATGGGTTAACCGATGAAGAAAAGGACGAGTTGTATCACACAATAGGTATGGGCGCTCTAAAGTACTTCATACTTAAAGTAGATCCGAAAAGAGGTATGGTGTTTAATCCAGAGGAAAGTGTAGACTTTCAGGGGGATACAGGGCCGTTTATCCAATATACCTATGCAAGAATTCAATCTATAGCAAGAAGAGCTGCAGAGGAAGAGGTAAGTACTACTTGGGATGCAAATGCTATAAGCTTACATGAGAAAGAAAAGGAGTTGCTAAAAACAATGCAAGGATTCCCAGAGGTTATTCAGCAAGCAGCAAAACAGTATAGCCCAGCAATGATAGCAAATTACACCTACGAGCTGGTTAGAGAGTTTAACTCATTCTATCAGAATGTTTCTATTTTGGGAGTGGATGACGAGAATTTAAAAGCATTCCGTGTAAATCTTTCAATAGCAGTAGCTAGTATAATAAAAACTGCATTTAAATTATTAGGAATAGAAGTTCCAAATAGAATGTAATATCAATAAAGCATTTAATCATCAAGGAGGTTATATACCTCCTTGATGCTTTCAAGTATACTGTTATAATCGATATTTAAATCTATTATTTTTCCGCTAGCCATATCAAACACCCAACCGTGTATAGTAAGTCCATATGCTTTATTGGCCAACTGTATGTCGGCTGTTTTTATGGCATTTACACATTGTTCTATAACGTTTAGCTCCACCAATCTTCTGTATCGTTGCTCAATGTCCTTTATAGCATTTAATTCTGTTTTATGAATCCGATATACATCTCGAATGTTTCGTAGCCAAGGGTTTAGAATTCCTAAATCTTTAGATTCCATTGCAGCTAAAACTCCACCACACCCATAATGTCCACATATAATAACATGTTTTACTTTTAGCTTGGTTACGGCATAGTTTATAACTGACATAGCGCTTAAATCCAAATTGGATATCACGTTAGATATGTTTCTATGAACAAAAACTTCCCCAGGAGAAGCTCCCATAAGCTCTTCGGCAGTTACACGACTATCGCTACACCCTATGTATAATACTTCAGGTTTTTGATCTTGTGAGAGTTTTTTAAAATACTCAGGATCTACCCGAAGTTTTTTAGCAACCCACTCCTCGTTGTTTTTAAGTATATCAATAGTGTTCATAGAAAATAAGTCTTGTTTCAGCATATAAAAGTATGGAAGAATAAGGTTGCTGCATAGCTTTATAAGAGAAAATCTTCGGCTTATTTGTACAAAACTTATAATCTATTGGTTATAGTTTTATTTTAAAGGATGAATCCAAGCGCAAATCGTTTTTTGCATTGATTGTACTTTGTGACTTGCGTTGCAATCTTTATATTTGCATAACGAAATACTTTACAAGGATTATGTTTGAAAATTTAAGTGAAAAGTTAGATAAGGCCCTACACGTTTTAAAAGGTCACGGTAGTATTACCGAAGTGAACGTTGCCGAAACATTGCGTGAGGTTCGTAGAGCATTACTAGATGCCGACGTAAACTTTAAAACAGCAAGGGACTTTACTAATCGAGTTCAGGAAAAAGCGCTAGGTCAAGATGTACTTACTACATTACAGCCAGGGCAGCTTATGGTGAAAATTGTAAAGGATGAGCTAACCGAATTAATGGGAGGCGAAACAGCTGGATTAAATCTAAGCGAGAATCCTTCGGTTATTCTTATGTCAGGACTGCAAGGTAGTGGTAAAACTACTTTCTCTGGAAAGCTTGCAAACTTTCTTAAAACCAAACAGTCCAAAAATCCTTTGTTAGTAGCTTGTGATGTTTACCGTCCGGCTGCTATCAATCAATTGCATGTAGTAGGAGAGCAAATAGGCGTCGAGGTTTATAGCGAAGAAGGCAATAAGAATCCTGTAGAAATTGCACAAAAAGCTGTGGCTCATGCTAAAGCAAACGGTTTTAACGTAGTTATTATAGATACGGCTGGTCGTTTGGCAGTAGATAAAGAGATGATGGATGAAATCTCAGAAATCCATAAAGCTATAAAACCACAAGAAACCCTATTTGTAGTAGATGCCATGACAGGTCAAGATGCTGTTAATACAGCAAAAGCCTTTAATGACATTCTAAACTTTGATGGTACCATTCTTACTAAGTTAGATGGTGATACTCGTGGTGGTGCTGCTATATCTATTAAAAGCGTAGTCGATAAACCGATTAAGTTTATTGGTACGGGCGAGAAAATGGATGCGATCGATGTATTCCACCCGTCTAGAATGGCCGATAGAATCTTAGGGATGGGAGACGTTGTTTCCTTAGTTGAACGTGCACAAGAGCAGTTTGATGAAAAGGAAGCTCGAAAGCTTCAACGAAAAATTGCTAAGAACGAATTTGGCTTCGATGATTTCTTAAGCCAAATTCAGCAAGTTAAACGCATGGGAAGCATGAAAGACCTTGTTGGAATGATACCAGGTGCAGGAAAGGCTTTAAAAGGAGTGGATATTGATGATGATGCATTTAAGCATATCGAAGCAATAATCCATTCAATGACTCCACAAGAAAGAACTTCGCCATCGGTTTTAAACGGTAGTAGAAAACGAAGAATAGCAAGAGGTAGCGGTACAAGTGTACGCGAAGTAAACCAGTTGCTAAAACAATTCGATCAAATGAGTAAGATGATGAAAATGATGCAAGGTGGTGGTGGAAGAAAGATGATGCAAATGATGAATAGAATGAGATAACATGGAACGATTAATTAATTGTTGCATACTAGAATAAGAAACAAGTACGCGTCGAGATGTTCGTATAGAAACTCGACGCGTTTTTTATTACATAAACAATAAAGAAAACAACATGACAATTCTGGATGGTAAAAAATTATCAGAAGAGATTAAACTTGAGATAGCTCAAGAGGTTAAAGAAATTACAAAACAAGGAAAACGACCTCCTCATCTTGCAGCAGTGCTAGTTGGTAATGATGGAGCAAGTTTAACCTATGTGGGAAGTAAAGTGAGGTCTTGTGAAAAAGCAGGTTTTAAGTCTACTCTAATTCACTTGCCTGAAGACACCACACAAGAAGCTTTGCTAAATAAAATTTCGGAGTTAAATACCGATGAAGGATTAGATGGGTTTATAGTACAATTACCCTTGCCGAAGCACATCGATGAACAAACTGTTTTAGAAGCAGTAAACCCAAAAAAGGATGTAGATGGATTCCATCCAGAAAACTTTGGTCGAATGGCCTTAGGCATGGAAAGCTTTATTCCTGCAACACCTTTTGGTATCATGGAAATGCTGAAGCGTTATGAGATTGAAACTACTGGAAAACATGCCGTGGTAATTGGAAGAAGTAATATTGTGGGAAGACCTATAAGTATTTTGCTTAGCAATAAAGGAGAGCCAGGAGACTGTACAGTAACCTTGACTCATAGTAGAACAAAGAATTTAAAGGAAATTACAAAGTCTGCAGACATCATTGTTTCGGCTTTAGGCGTACCAAACTTTGTTACAGCCGATATGGTTAAGGAAGGAGTGGTAGTAATCGATGTAGGTATTACTCGAGTAAAGGATGATACAGCTAAAAGAGGTTACGTTATAACAGGAGACGTAAACTTTGATGAGGTAAGTAAGAAAGCTTCTTATATTACGCCTGTTCCTGGTGGAGTAGGGCCAATGACGATAGCTATGTTACTTAAAAACACTTTGCTGTCTCGTCATAGAAATATGAGGGCAGATAAATAACTTTTAACTAAAGAAATTTAAAATATAAAGCCCAAGAGTTAGCTATGTTTGCTAGATCTTGGGCTTTGTTGTATTATACCTATAAAATCTATGAATTAAGCTAGACGCAATAAACGTAAGCAAAACAATAGATTAAGAGTTACTTATAATAATCATCTATATATTCTTTTCTATATACACTAACCAAGATTAGGAATAAACTGATTAATATAGGACCAAAAATAAGTCCAATAAATCCAAATAAGGGTACGCCTATAATTACACCTATTAATGTAATAAGAGGGTGCACATCATCTAATCTTTTTAGTGCATACAACCTAATCACATTATCGGATATACCTACTATGGTAAAACCATAGATTAATATTCCCCATGCAGAAAATGTATCACCCGCAGATAGGGTAAGTAAAAACACTGGAATAATTCCAATCATTGTTCCTATTACAGGAATCATAGAACCTATTGCAGTAATTACAAACCAAAAGAAAGGGTCGGCAACACCAAAGATTAAAAAACCTATTAAGGATACAAAACCTTGAAATATAGCTACCACTGGAATTCCAATAGCATTTGCACGAACCATTTTCCGACATTCAGTAGCAATTATTGAAAGATTTTCCCGTTTAAAAGGTAAGTACTTATAAAAAGTACTAATCATATTTTTCGAGTTAATCAGCATATAATAAAGTAGGAGGTACATAATTGCGATTGAAATAATCATGTTGAACGTACCGCCAGCTATAGATTGCAAATTATTAGATACCATATTGGCAACCTTCCCTGTGTCTATTTGTGGACCAATTTCAAAACCTAATAAACCTTCTAGATTGGCAAACTGCTCTTGAAAGGCGTTGATAACCTGCTCCGAGCTTTTTACAGCCTTGCCTATCTTATTACCTAGCATAATCACTGTACCTGCTAAAGGAATCAATATGATAATAAAGGAGGCAAGCATTAATATTACAGCCGAAATGACTTTTCCGACCCCTCTATTTATTAGTCTTTCCATGAATGGATTTAGCATTACATACAAAGTAACCGCTCCTAAAACGCCAGATAAGTAAGGTAAGGTCTCATAAAATATAAGAAAGCCAACAATCATAATTACCAATAAGACGAATAATTGGCGAACCATTATGGGTTTAAGCATAGTTGTAAGAATTATTAGTTGAGTGTAAGATACCGTAAAAATACATGATAATCCTAAAATTAATTCTAGTCTTAAGTGGTATTTAACTAAAAGTCAATTTAAAATTAAACTATATTATTAGTTATAACTAAAAAATTAGTTATATTTGAATAAGCAAAAGAGATTTAATTATGAAAGAGTTGACCAAAGCAGAAGAGGAGATAATGCAAGTCCTCTGGGAATTAGAAGAAGCCAATGTAGCTTCTATAATC
>DATGSX010000012.1:0-2987 GCA_035302145.1 Flavobacteriaceae bacterium
CCAGTTTGTGGAATGGACTTAGTTCCAAAAGCCAGTACGGCCGCAGTAAAATTCACTTGTGTAAACCACCCTGAAATTGAAGAGGACGAACCAGGTAATTGTCCGAAATGTGGCGAAGCACTCGTAGTAAAAGAAGAGGAATCTCCAGAGGAAGCAACATACAAACGATTAAAAAAGAAGCTATGGATTGCCTTGGCCTTTACCATTCCAATCTTTATTCTGGCTATGCAGGAAATGTTACCTAGCCAACCTATATACCAGATAATGTCGGTAAAAACAGCCTATTGGCTACAAGGAGTATTATCTATACCAGTAGTTTTCTACGCCACATGGATGTTCTTCGAAAGAGCTTACCGTTCCATTAAAAGTTTAAACTTCAATATGTTTACGCTTATTGGAATAGGTGCAGGAGCAGCTTGGTTATTTAGCTTAGTAGGACTTTTACTACCAGATATTTTCCCTGATCAATTTAAAGAAGCTGGTGTAGTTCATGTCTATTTTGAAGCAGCAACGGTAATTCTAACCTTAGTTTTATTAGGACAAGTACTAGAAGCACGAGCACATGGAAGAACAAACTCTGCTATAAAATCTCTATTAGAATTAGCTCCGAATCAAGCAACGAAGATTGTAGATGGCGAAGACAAATTAGTATCGATAAACAGCATACAAAAAGGTGATTTACTCCGTGTAAGACCTGGAGAGAAAATTCCAGTGGACGGAGAAATCAAAGAAGGAAACTCAACGATTGATGAATCGATGCTTACGGGAGAACCCATTCCAGAAAACAAATCTAGTGGTGATTTGGTTCATGCAGGAACGATAAACGGCCAGCAGTCCTTTGTAATGGAAGCGCAAAAGGTTGGTCAGGAAACCATGCTTGCCCAGATTATTGAACTGGTACAAAACGCTAGTCGTAGCCGCGCTCCTATCCAAAAGTTAGCCGATACTATATCCTCCTACTTTGTTCCAATTGTAGTTGGAGTATCTATTGTCACCTTTATTGTATGGGCTATATTTGGTCCAGAACCAGCCTATGCTTTTGCATTTGTTAATGCTATCGCTGTATTGATTATCGCATGTCCGTGTGCTTTAGGATTGGCAACACCGATGTCGGTAATGGTAGGAATTGGAAAAGGAGCTCAGTCAGGAATCCTCATTAAAAATGCAGAAGCTTTAGAAACCCTTCCAAAAGTAGATACCTTGGTTATAGATAAAACTGGTACGCTTACCGAGGGGAAGCCTAGTGTAGAAAAAGTCGTTGGAAATGCTGGATATAGCAGTAAAGATGCATTGCAGTATTTGGCTACGGTAAATGCACATAGTGAGCATCCGTTAGGAAAAGCTACCGTAGATGAAGCTAAAAAGCAAGAAGTCAAATTATTAGAGGCTACAGACTTCCATAACGAGTCTGGAAAAGGAGTATACGCCACCGTAGAAGGCAGTACTATTTATGTAGGAACACACAGACTTTTAGAAGCTTTTGCTATCGCTATCAGTGAGGAGGTAAAAGCTGCCGTATTAGAAGAGCAAAAACATGGGAAAACCGTTTCGTATATTGCTAAAGATAAAGAGGTTATTGGTTTTGTAGTGCTTAGCGACGCGCTTAAAGCCACTACAAAGAAAGCTATCCAAGCGATTCAAAATCGTGGAATCGAGGTACACATGCTTACAGGAGATAATAAAAACACTGCTGCGAGCATTGCAAATGAAGTGGGGATTGTTCACTTCACGGCAGAAGTCTTGCCAGAAGAAAAACATCGATACATAGAAGAGCTACAAAAGAGCGGGAAAATAGTTGCGATGGCTGGTGATGGGATAAACGATGCCCCAGCACTTGCACAGAGCAATATTGGGATTTCCATGGGTACCGGAACCGATGTGGCTATTGAAAGCTCGGATGTTACTTTGGTAAAAGGCGATATCTACGATATAAAAAGAGCTTTAGTTCTAGGAACAAAAACCATGAGGAATATAAAGCAAAACTTATTCTTTGCGCTAGTATACAATGCTTTAGGCGTACCTGTTGCAGCTGGAGTTTTATATCCATTCTTAGGCATATTACTCTCGCCAATGGTAGCTGCAGTTGCTATGAGTTTTAGCTCGGTTTCTGTAATTGCCAATGCGCTTAGATTACGAAACACAAAACTAGATTAAGAGATGAATAAAAGATTAATATATGCCTTAGTTCTTATTTGTGGCATGGCTTTAGGAACTGGATTAGTGGGTTTCTTCGATAAAAAAGAATCCGAAGAATCAACTAAAGAACAAGTTGAAATGGCTGTTTGGACTTGTTCTATGCATCCAGAAATTCAACAAGAAGAACCTGGAACATGTCCAGAATGCCATATGGAACTAACCACTATAAAATAAAGACAAAGGAAGTGTAGCGCTTGCTATACTTCCTTTTTAAAATCAACCTTATATAGCAATAGTCTATGTACATATAGTTATACAATAAGGGCTATTTAAACAATAAGTCTAAACAACAACTCCGATCATGAAAAAAGCAGAAGAATTATTACATACGAAAAACGTTCGCCCTACCGCTATGCGTCTATTAGTATATAAAGCCGTATCGGAAAACAAATCGGCTATAAGCCTTACTGATTTAGAAAACGATTTAGAATCCGCCGATAGAACTACCTTATATAGAACTATAAAAACATTCGAAGAGCAAGGCATAGTACACCCAATTGAGGATGGTACTGGAATAACAAAATATGCACTCTGTACTCCTTATTGCAATGAAGAAGAGCATAAAGATTTACACTTACACTTTCATTGTAATGTATGCGAGGAAACTAAGTGCTTAACCGAATATAGTATTCCAAAAATAAGCCTGCCCGATCATTATATAGCACAAGACATAAACTTTACTGTAGCTGGAGTTTGTAGTAAATGCAACCAATCATAATGCACTTCCATTGCATGAACTAAAAAGTTATCTTTGATTCTAAATTAATTCACTAGATTATTTATGAATCAAA
>DATGSX010000013.1:0-13620 GCA_035302145.1 Flavobacteriaceae bacterium
AGTATTCTATGACTAAACCAAACTAAATGGCATTAAATTTTAAATAATTTTATGCGGCGTATTTCATCAGATCTACATAGGGTTCGTTTCGAGCAATAACAGCAAACATTCTTGACACTAACTTGTTGCGTATGATGTTTATGGTACTCATTTTATTTTTTCCTGACTCTATTCTTCTCTCATAATATTGTTTCATTTCCGGATTGTACTGTATGCTGGATTTTGCACATAGATCCAACAGGCTTTTTATCTTTTTATTAGCCAGATTACTGACCTTTGTCCTTCCTCTTATGCTTGTTCCCGATTCATTGGGAAAAGGGGCAATGCCACAATAGGATGCAAACTTGCGCCATTCTTTAAACTTGGTAAAATTATTTGTATAAGCGATCATAAAAAGTGCGGTCTGTGGTCCTACTCCTTTAATGGAGGTCAATAGCTTAAAATTTCGAGACATAGATTGATTCTCTTTTATTATCTCATTCATCTGTTTTTCTACAATACTTATTTGTTTTGACAGATATTTGATCATTTTTTCCTGGGTGGATAAGAGCACTTCATTTTCCTTTTTTAACAAGACTCGTTTTTGTTCTTTCAATGAAGCCTTAAACCCAGCTTTTTGTTTTACCAACCGTTCACGTAAGGAAAGAAGCCGTTTAAGACTCATTATCTCTTCACTTGCAAGTTGGCTAGGTACTATTTCATCACGCAATCTATAAGCATATTGGGCTATTTTTGTAGCATCTTTCTTATCGTCCTTCCCTCTTGCCATACCTAGAGAACGTTTAATCTCTAGACCGGGAACCATTAGGAACGGAATGCCCTGTGATGTCAGATAAACCGCCAATTGATGTGAATAAAGTCCAGTGTGCTCAAATACAAAAATGATATTCTCTTTTGAAAAAGAAGTGTTTTTGTAAGCCCAAGAAATCAATTTTTGATATCCCCTAGTATCATTGCTAAAGCTTTTGAAAACCTGGGTAGTATGAACTCTTGCATCAAAATTTAATTTACTGATATCGATACCGACAGTTTCTTTTATTTTCATAATTTTACAGTGTTTAATAATGGTTACTTTGACTAACACCTTTAATAGGTAAAGACTGGAATTCTATATGGTCCTTGTAACCTGGTTAATAAAGAATGGGGACTAATACTCTGCTTAGTCATAAAGGACTTGTACGCAAAAAAGTTCACCCCATTCTTTTTTTATTGTTGTTAACAAGTTAAGGTTATCAATAAAAAAATGAAACTCTATTATTGCAAATCTTATTTGTTTTATAGTCTAATTTATACTTTGCTAATCTAAAGGCTGCGCGAAGAAGACGCCAAGAAACGCAGAGAAAACTTTGCGATACTTTGCACCTTTGCGAAACTTTGCGAAACAATTTTTAAAGTCTAATAACGGAAAAACTATTGCGTTAAACTCGTACCTCGTAACCCGCACCACAAAAAATTCTCATCTTACCTCACTTTGTTTCTCAAAAAAACAAGACCTTTGCGCACTGAAAATAATAATAGTATTATGTGGTTAGAACGTTCGGAATTGATATTTGGTAAAGAAGCGATGGATTCGTTACATGAATCGCATGTTCTTATTGTTGGTCTTGGTGGCGTTGGTTCTTTCTCTGCAGAGTTTATCGCTCGTGCTGGGGTAGGCACTATGACGATTATCGATGGAGATGTATTTGATATTACCAATAAGAACAGACAATTGATGGCAATGGATTCTACCATTGGGAAATATAAAAGCGAAGTGTTAGCAGAAAAGCTATTGGATATCAATCCAGATCTTAAGCTAAACGTTTTAACCGAATTTGTAGAACCTGAACGCGTTTGGGAGATATTAAAAGAGTATAAGCCAGACTATGTGATGGATTGTATCGATACCATCTCTCCGAAAGTTGAGTGGATAATTGCTAGCATACGATTAAAAATTAAAGTCATCTCCCATTTTGGTGCAGGCGGTAAAAAAGATGCCTCAAAAGTACAGGTTGCCAGATTACACCGCACGTACAATTGTAAACTAGCTCAGCACATTAAAAAACGACTAAAGAAGAGAGGGGTATCCTTTGAAAGAGTACGTGCTGTCTTCTCTTCGGAAATGCAAGACAAAGACTCTCTTGCTATGACTGATGGCACTGGATATAAGCGCTCCTACTACGGTACTACAAGCTATATTCCAGCACTATTTGGATTACAAGGAGCAGCAGAGGTTATTAGACACTTAACCGAGGTAAAATTAGCACAACAACAAAAAGCTGCTGAAAGTAAAGTCATAGAAAATAGTGAGGCATAACTTACGGCCTTCGAAAATTGAGCTTGAATTCCCTTCTTTTATTTTCCAGTTCATAGAAGGGAATTAATTAGTAAGTTTGCTGCTATGAAAAGAGCAGTACTAATCGGCGCTGGTAATCTTGCCAGCCATATCTATCGCGCTTTCGAAAAAAGCGAGAAGCTTCGTTTTATACAAGTGTACAATCGCAGTTTGGAACACATCGATTTTGTAGATTCTAACACATCTATTACAGACAACCTAAACCAATTAGCAGAAGCCGACATTTATTTTGTCTGTATTTCCGATGGTGCTATTGCTGATGTTTCAAAGAACTTACCTTTTACTAACCGACTTACCGTACACTGCTCGGGTGGAAGTGCAATGAATATCTTAAACGATAAAAATCGGACAGGTGTTTTTTATCCGCTACAAACCTTTTTAAAAACTGCTGAAGCCGATTTTAGTGGTATTCCTATTTGTGTGGAAGCAACGAACACCGAGGACACACAACTCTTGTTAGAATTGGGAAAAGAAATCAGCGAAAGTGTACAGGAAATAAATTCTGAACAACGAGCGGCAATACATGTGGCTGCAGTGTATGTGAACAACTTTGTAAACTATCTTTTTCAGATTGGTGAGACGATAATGGAAGAAAATCAAATGGATTTTTCTATGTTGCATCCGCTAATCGAAAAGACAGTGCAAAACGCTTTAAGAGAATCACCAAAACATCTGCAAACTGGACCTGCAAAAAGAGATGATAAGGGTACTATTAAAAAGCACTTAAGTCAGTTGACAAACAACGAGCAGAAAAACATTTATAAAACGATAACCAACGCAATATTAAATCAGTATGGAAGAGAAAAGCTATAAAGAGTACTTACATAAAATCAACACTTTTATTTTTGACGTGGACGGAGTTTTAACCGATGGAAAAGTCCTAGTACGAACCAATGGCGATCAAGAGCGAAGTATGAATATAAAAGATGGTTATGCATTGAAAACAGCGGTAGACGCTGGATATCATGTATGTATTATTTCTGGAGGAAGCAATGAAGGAGTAAGAAAGCGCTTAAAAGGTTTGGGGCTAGAGGACATCCACTTAGGCGTAAGTCAGAAAACAGAAGTTTTAGAAAACTATATGGAAACCCATAATTTACTACCAGAGCAAATAGTTTATATGGGCGATGATATTCCTGATTATCACGTAATGCAAAAAGTAGGAATGCCTTGCTGTCCACAAGACGCTGTGGCAGAAATAAAATCGATATCTAAATATATCTCTCATAAAAATGGTGGCGAAGGTGCCGTTAGAGATATTATAGAACAAGTAATGAAAGTACATAATAAATGGGGTGTTGGGAATACCGACGCACAAATAGCTTAAAATGGAAAACCTAAAAAATTATTACAAGCTCCTAAAGGTTCCTAGTTATCTGATTGGGGTTCTTTTTCTAACAAAATTCGCTTTATTCCCAAGTACCGGCGTAGCCACTACATTAGAAGTGGGTAACTTTATGCTTCTAGCGCTTTCGTTAGTATTCATAGGAGTTGGGGGCTATCTTATTTGCGATATTCATGCGGTAGGTTCCGATAGAGTAAATTTTCCCGAAAAGCCCTTAGCAGATGGCACCATTTCACTTAAAGATGCTTATAGACTCTATATGATTTTCACTTCTATAGGTATTGCTTTAGGGATTTTTGTTAGCTACAGCATTGACTATACCAATTATGGAATGCTCTTTATTGCCCTTGCTGCTATTCCTTACCTATATGCTACAGGATTGAAAAACACAGGAGCATTAGGAAACTTCCTCTTAGCTAGTTTGGCCTTTATTAGCTTTATAATCCTAGGTATTCTAGATTTAATGCCTGCTATAACCGAAGTCAACAAGGTAAACCAAGCCATGGTGTTCAAAATCTTGATGCTTTATGGTGGTTTTGGATTTGCCCTTACGTATATAGAAACCATCATTGCTAATTTGCGAAGTCTTCCAGGTGACAGGCGCGTTGGAGTAAAGTCTTTAGCCGCTCAGCTTGGGTTTGACATGGCAAAAAAGGTAGCGGTCATCTCTTCTATAATGGTATGGGTGGTTTTGGTCTTCGCAGTGTATAAGTATGTAGACAACAATAAACTTCTTACTTACTTCGCATTTGCTGTCATGGCACCATACATCTATTTTATTATTCAGCTGATTTATCTGAAAAAGGAAACCATGGTGCATCAGATAAACATCCTGCAAAACATCTTAAAAATTGTTTATACTGCTGGAGTAATAAGTTTAGTGCTGTTATATTATTTTTAAATTGACCTATGTTTCAAAACCTACTCAACCATTACAAAATTGTGCTAGCCTCCAAATCGCCTAGACGTCAGCAGTTTTTAAAAGACTTAGGGCTACCACACAAAATAGATAGCCGAGAGGTAGACGAATCCTATCCGTCCGATTTAAAAGCGAGTGAGATAACGGACTATCTTGTTCGAAAAAAAGCGGAACCTTACGGGGATTTACCATCGGATACACTAATAATAACTAGTGATACCATAGTGTGGGATGGCGAGAAAGCGTTGGGAAAACCTAAAAATGAAGAAGAAGCTTTGGCTATCTTACGGAGTTTATCGGGAAAAATGCATGAAACAATAAGCTCGGTTTGCGTTACAGGAAAAGATTTTCAAAAAACCGAAACCTGTGTTACCAAAGTGTGGTTTAAGGAATTTAGCGAAGAAGAATTGCTATATTATGTAAAAACCTTTAAACCGTTCGACAAGGCCGGAGCTTACGGTATTCAAGAATGGATAGGCATGATAGGTGTCGAGAAAATGGAAGGCTCGTTTTACAATGTAATGGGCTTGCCTACCCACCTACTCTACCAACTACTGGTAGAGATAGAGAATGAAATAGTTTAATTTTTATGAAAGCAAAAAGTCTAAGAGAGTTACGAGAAGAGTTGGTCTATGCCGAGAAACAAGACTTAGTTGATTTCTGTTTACAACTGGCAAGGTTCAAGCTAGAAAACAAAGAACTGCTTACCTACGAACTGTTTTATAAAAATAACAAAGACCTTTACTTATCGGAGATAGAAGCCCATATCGACAAAGAATTTGATGGCTTGAATGATAAAAGTTACTTCTACCTAAAGAAAGGTGTTCAGAAAATAAACCGTCACGTAAAAAAATTTATCCGCATAGCCAAGAACCCAGAAATAGAAGTCCATCTCCTACTCTACTTCCTAAAGAAGTTCACAGCCTACGAACCCGATTTACTAAAAGACAAAATCCTAAACAACATGTACCACCGTGAGTACAAACTGGTAACCAATCGGATAGAGAAACTTCATCCTGATTTGCAGTATGATTATAAGATGGCGCTAGAAATATTAGAAGTGGATTAGGGGGAGAATTGAGGGTTGGGACTATATATGATCATGCCCAATCACATCCACGGATTGAAATGAATACTTGCCCAGCTATCAGCTATCAGCTATCAGCAAAACTAACTTCAAACTACTAAATCTACGATTCATAGTTGCAAAATCGCTAATTCGAATATTCGTTAAGTCACTTATTATCAGCGGTCAGCAGCCATGACTCGTAATTCGCGATACATAGCGTAGTTCATAACGATCACTAACTAAAGTTATAACCAGAAATAATCGTTTATAAGCGCACGCACTTTGAAACTTCGTTCTGAATAACAGCTAAGATAAATTTATCTAAACTAGCGAGCCCGCGAGCGACTAAACGATTCACCGATTCATCAAATTTGAATGAATAACCTTCTTTGATATTTTTCACGAGAAAGATTTTCGTGCCGGTGGGGGCAAAATAATATCATTCTCAATTATAACTTCTCAATTTCCAAGTAATGAAAACAGAAAAACCCTAAACCCAAATCTACTTAGGTTAAATTACATTATATTTGACAGTTGGTAGAAGACCTGTTTAAAACTAAGGTGCAATACAGATACTTATGGATAAATTAAGAACAACCAATGGGCTATTACTCATCTTAGCAATACCTGTTATATTTTATTTATTGAAAACATTGAGTTTTATTTTTATTCCTTTGGTGTTTTCTATGTTTATTGCTTTGCTTTTTCTTCCCATAATGAGAGGCTTGAAGAGACGAGGTGTAGGACAAACGCTAAGTCTTTTTATAGTTATAGCCATTATGGTTGGAATAATTACCATTGGGGTTCAATTGATTAAACTTTCTACAAAAGAAATTGCAAGCGCCGATGCTAATTTCATTGAGATGGCCGAAGCTAAGCTTATTTATATTGTACAGTTCATTGATGATGCCGTAGGTTTAAACCTAACTGAGGGCGAATCACTTACACAGCAATTAGTCCAAAAAACGAGTCTTTTAAAAAACGTAGGGCCTACGCTTAGCTTTATCAATAGCACGATTACTATGTTAATCATGACCATCTTCTTTTCAGTTTTATGGTTAACAGAATCTATCAACATTGAACGAATCCTGCACAAAGTACTTTTAAAAAGAAAGTATACTTCGGTAAAAACCTTTATAAAAATAGAAAAAGAACTCATCAAATTTATAATCGTAAAAACCTTAGTGAGTCTAGCTACTGGAATTGGTACTGGGTTAGTTTGCTATATATTCGATGTAAGCTTTCCGGTGTTCTGGGGTTTATTTGCATTTTTAATCAATTATGTGCAAATGGTAGGATCGTTTATTGCAGTAATAGCCGCAGGTCTTTTTGGTGTAATTGAATTAGAAATTGGCGCAAGTCTATTCTTTTATATCGTAGCCTTAGCTTCTGTACAAGTTGTTTTTGGAACAATCTTAGAGCCGATTTTTATGGGTAAATCTTTCTCGATAAACGTAATTACTGTTTTGGTGATGCTCATGTTCTGGGGATATATTTGGGGTGTGCCTGGATTGATTATGTCCATTCCATTGACTGTTTTTATAAAAATCATCTTAGAACAATTTCCCAAAACACAATTTTTAGCAGAGATTATTTCTGGAAACCCCAAGCAAGTAACGCTACCCAACCTATCGAATATAAAAAAGAATAATTAAAAATGAAGACAACTATATTACATAATCCAAGATGTAGCAAAAGCCGCGAAACACTTCAACTTTTAGAAGAACATGGAGAAGAAATAGAAATTGTAAAATATTTAGACGATATCCCAACACGCGAAGAACTAGAAAATATTCTAAGCCTTCTTAAAATTAAACCGATAGAGTTAGTTCGAACCAAAGAAGCCATTTGGAAAGAAAAATATAAAGATAAAGACTTATCCGACAAGGAAGTTATAGAAACTATGCTAGAACATCCACGGCTGATAGAACGGCCCATTGTTATAAAAAACAACAAAGCTGCTATCGGACGACCACCAAAACAAGTGCTGGATATACTATAAAAAAACTCAAACTTAAAATTATAAAACCACATAGGCCGCTTTAACGAGTAGCTATGACTAAAAACCAAACTATTGACATGGAAACTACAAGTAAAAAAGCATTTCAAAAATTAGCTTTAAATTTCGGAGTATTAACCGGGTTATTCTCCATTCTTTTATCCGTAATTGTGTATGTAATGGGCGTTTATCTGGAAAAGCCCTGGTGGTCCACAGTGCTGATTACTTTAGTAGGATTTGGAATCACCTATTATGCTTTTATTCAATATCGAAGCCAATTGGGTGGCTATCTCACTCTTGGACAAGCCATGAAATTGGGGGTAGCCATTGCCTTAATTGCTGGTGTTATTGCTTCCTTATCTAATTACATTTTCATGACGTACATCGAACCAGACCTTGTAGATCAAATGATAGAATTAGGCAGACGAAACCTAGAAGAAAGTGGCAACGGCTTAAGCGATGAACAAATTGAGATGAGCTTAGAGATGAGTAGAAAGTTTATGCAACCATGGATTATGGCCGCTATGGGCGTTATTGCCTCAGTATTTATGGGAGTAATCTACTCACTAGTAGCCGGTCTTATTTTACAAAAGAAAAAACCAATAGCTTAAACTTTAGAAATACCTATTTATGCAATTATCTATAGTTATTCCTTTACTCAATGAAGCCGAATCTTTACCTGAGCTATATCGATGGATAGCACAAGTGATGGAAGAGAATAGCTATACCTATGAGATTCTATTTATCGACGATGGGAGTACCGACGATTCATGGGATATTATAAGTGATATGGGAAAACGAGATCCTAGAGTAAAAGGCATACGTTTCCTACGAAACTATGGCAAGTCCCAAGCCTTGCATGCTGGATTCCGATTGGCTAGTGGTCATGTGGTAGTCACCATGGATGCAGATTTACAAGACAGTCCAGAGGAAATTCCAGCGCTTTATAACATGATTGTAGACGATAAGTACGACTTGGTATCGGGATGGAAGAAGAAACGCTACGACGATAAATTGCGAAAAAACCTCCCTTCCAAGTTATTTAACTTTGCCGCACGGACTACCTCTGGTGTAAAGCTCCACGATTTTAATTGTGGGTTAAAAGCCTATAACAAAAACGTGGTTAAAAACATTGAGGTAACAGGCGACATGCATCGTTATATCCCAGTATTGGCCAAGCACGCTGGCTTTTCGAACATCGGAGAGAAAGTAGTACAACACCAAGCACGAAAACATGGGGAAACAAAGTTTGGATCCGAACGGTTTTTTAGAGGATTCTTTGATTTGATAACCATTTGGTTTCTCACTCGATTCGGACGACGGCCTATGCATTTATTCGGCGCATGGGGCGCAGTAATGTTGCTGATAAGCTTTAGCTTTGCACTATATTTAGGAATAGACAAACTATTCATCAATCCACATGGGCGATTGATAACCGAGAGGCCACAATTTTATATCACCTTAACCAGTATGGTGCTAGGAAGTCAATTATTCCTAGCTGGATTTTTAGGGGAAATTATATTACGAACAAATGAAAATAAAGTGACGTATAACATTAAAGACACCCGAAATATTCACGGGAACACGATCACTAAAATGTAGCATAGAATATGAGCATATCCAATAAAGAAATTAAAAAGAATGCAGAGAAATGGCTAGATCCATTTTTCGATACCGAGACAAGAGAAAAAGTAGAAGATTTAATTAAAAATAATCCAACAAAGCTTGCCGATAGCTTTTACAAACGTTTAGCCTTTGGTACCGGCGGTATGCGTGGCATTATGGGACCAGGCGATAATAGGATTAATAAATATACCCTAGGCAAAAACACCCAAGGCTTAGCTAATTATCTAAAAAAACAATTCCCAGGCGAAACTATAAAATTAGCCATTGCCCACGATTGCAGGCATAATAGTAAAGAGTTTGCAAAGTTAGTAGCCGATGTAGCCACTGCAAACGATATTCAAACCTATTTGTTTTCGGATTTACGACCAACGCCAGAACTGTCTTTCTCTGTAAAACACTTGGAATGCCATGCAGGAATTGTTTTAACTGCTTCGCACAATCCACCAGAATACAACGGATATAAAGTGTATTGGCAAGACGGAGGGCAATTGGTACCTCCACAGGACGCTGGAGTAATCGAAGAAATAAATACTTTACAATACCAAGATGTAAACTTCCATGCAAAAAAAGAGCTTCTTACTTATATAGACAAAGAAGTAGACGAAGCATATATAAATACCGTAATCAAGAAAGTAGATTTTCAAGTAGCGCAAGAAGCAAAAGACAATCTAAAAATTGTATTCACTTCTTTACACGGAACCTCTATCACTATTTTGCCAGAGGTGCTAAAGCGAGCTGGGTATTCGCAAGTACAATTAGTTAAGGAACAAGAAACACCCGATGGGGATTTTCCAACGGTACAATCGCCAAACCCAGAAGAACCAGCCGCTTTAAAAATGGCTATCGATCTGGCAAATAAAACCCAAGCTGATGTGGTGATGGGAACCGATCCAGATTCCGATAGGATTGGGATAGCCGTTCGAGATGAAGATGGTAAAATGGTGCTTCTAAATGGTAACCAAGCCATGGCAATTAAAACCTATTTCCTACTAGATCAATTAAAAAAGAAAAACAAAACAAAGGGCAATGAATTTGTTGCCTCTACCATTGTTTCTACTCCTTTGATACGCAAGATTGCCGATCATTTTAATGTGAAGTATATGGAGGGCCTTACCGGATTTAAGTGGATTGCAAAAATGGTGAAGGACCACCCAGAATTGCAGTTCATTGGTGGTGGTGAAGAGAGCTTTGGTTATATGGTCGGAGATTTTGTTCGTGATAAAGATGCGATAAGCGCTGCCCTACTCATCGCTGAAATAGGTGCTACACAAAAAGCTAAAAACAGTAATTTGTTGGCCTACTTAAACGAAATCCACTTGGAGTTAGGTTTTTATAAAGAGCATCTGATTTCTTTGGTAAAGAAAGGCTTAAAGGGTGCCAAAGAAATAAAGCAAACCATGGAAGATTGGCGCTCCAATCCGTTTAGTGAAATCGCTGGAGAAAAAGTGATTCGCGTAGAGGATTATGCAGTGCAAGAAGCGACCAATCTGCTTACCAACAAAAAAGAAAAGCTAACTATTCCTGCTTCCAACGTATTGATTTACTATACAGACCAAGGCAGTAAAATAGCGGCAAGACCAAGTGGTACCGAGCCAAAAATAAAATTCTATGTAAGCGTTAACGTGCCAAAAGATACCAAGTCGCCTGAGAAATTATTAAACCAAAAGATAGATGCTATTGTCCAGTTTTTGGATGTAGATAAAGCTTAAGACCCATTACATGAAATATTTCAAAAAAATACTCCGTTTTGCAAAACCATATCAGGCGTATGCATGGTTAAATATTATTTCGAATATTTTTTATGCCCTATTTGGCACCTTGGCATTTGTCTCGCTTATGCCTATGCTAAAGGTTTTGTTTAGCACTACGGTGGAAGTTTACGATAAACCAGTCTATACTGGTATTGCCGATATAGGAAGCTATTTCGAAAATTATATGAACTATATCATTACCGATAAAATCGAAGAGGTAGGCGAATTAAACGCTCTTATGCTAATGATAGGTTTGGTAATTGGAACCTTCTTACTAAAGAATATTTTTAATTACCTCGCCATGTTCTTTATCACCTTCTTGCGAAATGGTGTATTGAAAGATTTAAGAAACGCACTTTACAACAAAGTAATCCGTTTACCAATTGCTTTTTACTCGGAAAAACGAAAAGGCGATACCATAGCTAGGTTAAGTAGTGATGTGTTAGAAATCCAACATTCCTTCTTATCTATCTTAGAATTAATCGTTCGTGAACCACTCACCATACTATTTACTATAGGTGCTATGCTGGCCATAAGCCCTAAGCTCACCATTTTTGTTTTTATATTTATTCCCGTTTCCGGATTCATTATTTCCCTAATCGGAAAAAGCTTAAAGAGTCAATCGGATAAAGTCCAAAAGGAACAAGCCTACTTTTTATCGATTTTGGAAGAAACCTTAGGTGGATTAAAAATTATAAAAGGTTTTAATGCAGAAGGAGTGTTCAATAAAAAGTTCCAAGCCTCGACAGGTAGGTTCTTTAATTTCTCTAATCGTCTTTTAAACCGCCAAAACCTAGCCTCGCCTACTAGTGAGTTTTTAGGAATTTTGGTTATCGCTATTTTGTTATGGTACGGAGGGTCATTGGTATTGGTCGACAAAACTTTAGCCCCAGATGCCTTTATCGTATACATGGGACTGGCCTATAACATTCTAACTCCTGCAAAAGCTATAAGTAAAGCTAGCTATTCTGTTAAGAAAGGGGATGCTGCAGCGGAGCGTGTTATTGAAATACTAGAAACAGAAAATACGATCAAAGACCCAGAAAATCCAAAGAAACTATCCGATTTAAACGAAAAAATCCAATTCGACCATATCTCGTTCAAATACCAAGAGGAATATGTGCTAAGTAATTTTAACCTAGACGTTCCTAAAGGTCATACCGTAGCTATTGTAGGACAAAGCGGAAGTGGAAAAAGTACCTTAGCCAACCTATTAACTCGTTTTTACGATGTAAACAAAGGCGCCATCCGCATTGATGGAACCGATATAAAGGATGTTACCCAGCATGACTTAAGAAGCTTAATCGGTTTGGTTACACAAGACTCCATCCTGTTTAACGACTCTATAAAAGGAAATTTATTAGTAGCTAAAGAAGATGCTACCGACGAAGAGATCGTTCGAGCCTTACAAATTGCTAATGCATGGGAGTTTATAGAAGACATGCCGGAGGGTATTGAAACCAATATCGGCGACAGCGGAAATAAATTAAGTGGTGGACAAAAACAGCGCATCAGTATTGCTCGTGCGGTGTTAAAAAATCCACCTATCATGATATTAGATGAAGCAACCTCAGCATTAGACACAGAAAGCGAACGCTTGGTACAAGATGCACTTGACAGAATGATGGAAAACAGAACATCCATAGTAATCGCTCACCGTTTATCCACCATTAAAAATGCAAATAATATTGTAGTCCTTTCCAAAGGAGAGATTGTAGAGCAAGGTAAGCACGACGATTTACTAGCACAGAAAGGCATGTATTACAATCTTGTAAAAATGCAAAACATCGGATAAGATTATAACTATGTTGAATAACTAGTTAAGTGTAAGAAACAGAACATTAAAAGATCTATATAAATTTCGAATACAGTTATCGTGAAAGACAGTGAAGAAAAAGCTCTTATTAAGGCCTTGTTAGACCCTTCTAGCAAGGAAGAAGCTTTTCGAGAATTGGTGCGTACGTACCAAGAGCGATTGTATTGGCATATTCGGAAAATCGTGCTAAATCACGAAGATGCAGACGATGTACTGCAGAACACGTTTATAAAAGTGTTCCGAAACCTAGAATCGTTTAAAGGCAACAGCAGTCTTTTTACTTGGATGTATCGAATAGCTACCAACGAATCGATTACGCATATTAATAAAGTAAAGCGTAAAAATAAAATTACCGATGCTGAGTATAATGAATTGGCATTGGAAAATTTGGAAAGCGATGTTTATTTTGAAGGCGACGCCATACAATTAAAACTGCAAAAAGCCATTGCTACCTTGCCAGAAAGACAGCGTATGGTGTTCAACATGCGGTATTTCGATGAGATGCCATACAAGGAAATGTCGGAAATTCTCGGGGTTACCGTTGGCGGATTAAAGAGTACCTACCACATCGCATCTCAAAAAATTAAAGTATTTTTAGAAGACAATGAAACCTTTTGACATTTCTATAGTCTAAATTACAGATGAAGGACAAAAAACACATACACGGCTTTAAAGTTCCACAGGATTATTTCGATAATCTTGAAGAGCGTATTATGCAAAATGTTGCCATGGACCAACTGCCAAAAGATACTGGCATGCG
>DATGSX010000014.1:0-16849 GCA_035302145.1 Flavobacteriaceae bacterium
GCTGCATGTGCTAGCATCGCATGCCATAATTTATAATTGATTACAATCCAAGATGCAAGTAATCCAAACCCAAACTGCATAAACATAGCGTAACTAAATTGTATTGCTCCATCTTCGATATAATGTATAAAAGCAAATAGCAAAGCACTAGAAAGCACAAGGAAATCTATCCGATATTTAAATCCTTTTGCAAAGAATAGTACAACACTGACCAAGGCCAAAAGTAAAAAGAGATAATGAAATTGGAGTACAACTAAGAGTAACATCACAACTAAAGCCACAATAGGCGCAATTCTCCTCTTCAATAAAACCCCTCTAAAAACCAACTCTTCCCAGATTGGGGCAATTATACAACCCAATACTAACATACCAAGCAGGCCAAATCTAAGAAACACATCTTCTTCTTTTCTTTCTAGTGCATCCACTCCCAGTATTAGGAAAGCCAGCCCGAATAACAAAAAAGATCCGACTGCTGCTTTTAATATCCAAGGTTTTTTCATGACAACAATACCTTTATTTCTTTTGTGATGCAAAATCACACTTTGATTCTTTACAACTTCCATTTTCGAAAAAAGCAACATATCCTACCCCTCCATGTGACTCACATATGTCCAATACCATTTTGCAATCGTCAGGGAGCGTGTCTGAAATGATTCCTATGGCCAGTACAATAGATTTTATTGCTTCAGCGATCCAATTTGTGTCACCACCTGTTGTTTTCTCCATCTGCTCTTCTTGCACAGAATGGTAGCTTAAACGCTTCATCTTTATTCCCTGATACGACACATCCATATAAATCTGATCATCATCAACACGAATGTTATTCAATACCAGTTTTTTTTTCTTTAAAAACGGACTCTTTACTATAACCTCTCCATTATTCAACTCCTCATAATTGATTTCCACTTCTGGATTGTGCAGTTCCTTCATCAAAATTTCCCCATTAAAATGAAGCAACTCGGTGGATTCGACTTCACTAACATTTACTATATAAGTCTCTTCTTTATATGTTAACCAACCAAAGTCTGCTTGTTCCTTTTCGACATCCAGCTTAAATAGACTCTCTTTTATCTTTATTTCACTAACCGTATTTTCACTAATGCCTGAATCTTTAATAAAAGCTTCCTCCTTAGGTTTTCCTTCCACCTGTTTTTCGCTGTTATTATTACATGAATACCCAATAAATAATAGGCTAATAACCCCAAATAGTATGCTTAACTTCTTCACTTTATCGGTTTAAATTTTATTTGGATATATAAACAAAGAAATATTTCCTTAATATGTTGATTTTTTCAATTAAAACTTAAGAAAACAATCTTCTCACTATTTCATTGAAATGGCTAATTAAAACAAATAAATTTACAACCATAAAGGGAATCCAATTCTATGTTAATATTCTTAATAACTTTAATATAGACTTTTAACTTTGTGGTGGCCATTCGCACCAAACCTCTTTACAAGCACCAGTCCAGGACCAAATAACATGTGGTACTCCGCCTGCATCCCTACATATATTCATAGCATGTTTACATTCACTTGTCATTGCATCAGAAATTATGTCAGATACAGTTACGATGATGGAAACAATTCGAACAATACACCCTACACCACAATATGTAGTTAAAGGATAATTATTAACAAAGTGTGAATGAAAAGCTAACCCCTCAATAGTTTTATTTTGATAAACAATATCCATGAGAATCTCATTATCCTGATACTTAACATTTCTAATTATTAACTCCTCTTTTAAAAAAGAAGAGCTAACTTTTATTTCACTATCAGATATTTCTTCTATAGAATATTTAATTTCTGGATAAACTGACAATTTCGATAGAGAAACTCCTTCAAAATGAGATACACTTATAAAATCTTTATCACTATTATTAACTATATATGCATTTTCCTCATACTCAATCCAACCATAATCAGCCGTTTTTTTCGATTTTTCCAAGTCATTAATAATACTTAAATTATTATAATCATGTTCTTCTTGCTTATTGTATTCCAAAACATCGCTTTTACTACAGGAAAAGGCAGTGAATAAAACTGACAAAACAAATAATAGCTTAACAAATTTTTTCATTTTTACATTCTTATTAAAGTTAAAACATGGAAGACGTCAAAGAGTCTCTGCTTGCCTTTTTAAGGGCAGAAATACATTATATAATGTAGCGTAAGTCTTATTATTTCCATTCTGCTGTACACTCAAAACAGAAACAAAAAAACCTCTAACTGTTAACGCAATGCTAATATATATATATATATATATATATGATTTCCAAAGTATTCCGTATAAAAGTTTTCCAAAAACTAAAGTAATCAACAAAATAACTTAGTATTTTATTATAAGAAAACGCTAATTAAGACAAACTCCATATTCCTCATCCCAATTAATATCGTTATTTTTATGAAACCTTAACCTAAAACTTTCTGTTGCTAATGAAAAACCTGTACGCTATTTTATCCTTTGTAGTTATTAGCATGGTCTGTCTTTATAGTTTTTATGGGGTTATGCCACGTTATAAAGAAGATAAACCGGTTTCTGCAACAGAGTTTTCGGTAGATCGGGCGGTGGTGCCACTTGCTGAAATAGGAAAGAAGCCACATTACCTTGGTTCGGAAGCACATACAGAGGTTAGGAAGTTTCTTATTTCAGAGTTACGGAAATTAGGCTTAGAACCACATATCCAAGAAGGTTTTAGCTTTAATACGAATTCAAAAACGCTAAATAAACCCATCAACATCGTAGCGAAAATTCCTGGAAGTGAAGATGGGAAGGCTTTGATTCTACTTTCACATTACGACAGTGTAGCGATACACTCACCAGGAGTAAGCGATGATGGAACTGGGTTAGTTAGCATACTAGAAAGTGTTCGTGCGTATCTCGCGTCAGGGGCAAAACCTAAGAACGACATTATCATTCTATTTTCCGATGCGGAAGAGATTGGCCTAGATGGTGCAAAACTGTTTGTTGACGAACATCCATGGGTAAAAGACGTGGGATTAGTGCTAAACTTCGAAGCACGTGGTACTAGCGGCCCTAGCAATATGATATTAGAAACGAACCAGGGAAATGCAAAACTCATAAAAGCATTTAAAGAGGCAAATCCAAAATATCCTGTTGCCTCCTCGTTGATGTATAGTGTATATAAACTCCTTCCAAACGACACAGACTCCACTGTATTTAGAGAAGATGGGGATATAGATAGTTTCTTTTTTGCTTTTATCGACAACCACTTTAATTACCATACTGCCAATGATAATATGCAAAACTTGGATTGGGATAGCTTGGCACATCAAGGAAGTTATTTACTCCCATTGCTTCATTATTTTTCCGATGCTGATTTGAGTGATCTAAAATCCAACAAAGATCATGTTTATTTCAACTTTCCTATTGTAAAAATCATAGACTACCCGTTTAACTGGATCCTTCCCATGTTATTCCTTGCCATCCTAGCTTTCGGTGGATTAGTTACTTACGGACTTCGAAAAAGAGTTTTACAAGTAAAGTCTATATTTTTAGGCTTTATACCTTTCCTACTTTCCCTTATAGTTTCAGGCTTAACTGGATTCTTTGGATGGAAATTGATTTTAAAAGTTTATCCGCATTATAGCGAGATTCAACAAGGCTTCACCTATAATGGCCATGCCTATATTGCACTGTTTGTGAGTTTAGCGATTGCTATCTGTTTTGGATTTTATCACCGATATAGCAAAATAGAAAACCGCGCATCCCTAATGGTCGCCCCACTCTTCTTTTGGTTACTGTTAAACGTGATCATCATTTTTGTTTTAAAAGGTGCTGCTTACTTCATAGTTCCAGTGTTTTTTGCTTTGATCAGTTTTTTTATGATGCTAAAGAGCAATCAACCAAACCCATTGGTATTGAGTCTTCTTGCTATTCCTGCACTTTTCATCTTCGCTCCTTTAATCCAATATTTCCCAGTAGGTCTAGGATTAAAAATGTTGGTTTTAAGTAGTGTTTTCACCGTCTTACTCTTCGGATTATTACTGCCAGTATTCACTTATTATAAAAGAAAACAAGTTTTATCTTTCGCATTCATTGCAGTTAGTTTATTCTTTATTATTCAAACCCATAGCACCAATAAGTTCACGCCAGAGCGCCAAAAACCTAATAGCTTGCTGTACTATGCCGATGTAGACGAAGGAAAAGCGTATTGGTTAACCTATGATAAAACCTTAGACGATTGGACAAAATCTATCCTAGGTCAAAACCCAAAGCAAGCCACCGATTTAATCGACGTACAACCTTACAGCAAATACGGAAGAGCATTTACTTATGCAGCCGATGCAGAGCACAAAAACATTCCGAGTTTTGAAGTGGCCCTATCGGCCGATACCATAGTCGGTCAAAACCGTGAAGTAGAATTCACTATTATCCCAAATCGAAGGGTGAATAGGCTAGAGTTACACAGCGATAATAACAAGGGTATCCATACGCTTGCCTTTAATGGAATAATGGTGGATTTATCTTCTACCTCAGATACCTATCGAGGAACAAAGAACACTGCTTTGGTGAATTATCACATGTCCAAAGGTGATTCGTTGCATGTAGTATATTCTATTAGCAAGGAAGAAAAAGTTAATTTTCAAGTGATGGAATATTCATATGACCTAATGGAACATCCTGAGTTTGAAATCGAAAACAGACCAGATTACACCATGCCCAAGCCATTCGTTATTACAGATGCTATTGCCGTGAAGCGTAGTTTCAGTGTGGATAGCTTGTTTATAAACTCTCCATCAGAATAACATAGGTAAAAATACGAGAGGTGACTTGGCAATTAGGAGAGAGGGCGAAAGAAATCTGTGTTAATCTGTGAAATCTGTGGTTGGAACTAGTTTTCTGTGTTTTGTATTTCTGTGAAACGTTAAAGAGTTATGATGCAAAGGTTTTTCTCAGCGGTTCTTAGCGTAACTCTGCGTAATAGCTACTTTGATCAATTATTGCGGATAGTTGTATTGCAAAGCTTCGCAAAGAAGCAAAGGCTCGCAAAGATTTTCTATGTGTAACTTGGCTAGAGATATGTGAAATCCCAAAATAAATCTGTGCTAATCTTTGGTGAAAAACCAAGCAAAACAAAATCAACAAAGCAAAAAACCGCCATTCTTGCATTCTCCTTGTAAAAAGCGTATTTTTAAGCTCTTATTTAGAAATCAGATTACATTACTATGAAAAAAAACATTCTAGCTTTATCTTTAGGCTTGGGACTCTTTACTTTTGGTTGTCAATCTAATGCAGAAAAGAAAGAGGCAAAACAAGAAACTCCAAAAGAAGAATTCGCTATAGACTGGCATTCCAAATCCAACTCCCTTAAGATAAACCCACAACACGTGAGCTTAGACATCGAAGTGGATTTTGATAACCATCAAATTGTTGGAAGCTCCAAATGGTTTCTAAAGCCAGAAGAAGGAACAGAGAAAGCTATTTTCGACACCTACCAACTGCAAATCGACAGTATCCTTTACGCAGATGGTAGCAAAGCAAATTTCAAATTAGGTGCACACGATGAAATCCTCGGAGCTGCATTGGAAGTTGACTTACAAGAAAATACAGAAGAGCTAACTATTTATTATAAGACAGGGGAAGATGCTACAGCATTGCTTTGGTTAACTCCAGAACAGACTTTTGGAAAAGAAGCTCCGTACTTATTCACCCAAGGAGAACCAATCTATACACGTACTTGGATTCCAAGTCCAGACGGCCCAGGGTATAGATTTACCTACGATGCGAAAGTCAAAGTACCAGAAGGATTGCTAGCACTAATGAGTGCAGAAAACCCACAAGAGAAATCGAAAGATGGGGTATATGAATTCAAAATGGAACAAAAAATTCCAGCCTATCTCATGGCTTTGGCAGTTGGAGATATCGAATTCAAAGCAGTAGACGAAAGAACAGGAGTTTATGCAGAGCCAGCTATCTTAGACAAAGCATATAATGAACTAGACGGACTAGGAAATATGGTTAACATTGCAGAAGATCTTTACGGTGAATACAAATGGGATCGTTTTGATGTGCTATTCCTTCCATCAGGTTTCCCGATGGGCGGCATGGAAAACCCACGACTAACCTTTGCTACACCAACTATTTTAGCTGGTGACAAATCACTGCTGAACCTTATTGCACACGAATTGGCACATAGTTGGAGTGGAAACTTAGTAACTGGAGCTACCTGGGAGGACATCTGGTTGAACGAAGGGTTTACAGTTTATATAGAAAGACGCATTACCGAAGCAGAGCACGGTGCAGACTACACCGCAATGCTTTGGGATTTAGCCGAGAAAAAAGTAGATGCTGAAATAGTGAAGTCAGGAGAGAATAGCGAAGATACTTGGCTCAAACTCAATTTAAAGGACAGAGACCCTGAACATGCATTTACACGAATTACATACGATAAAGGAGCAGCGTTTTTATTGCTAATCGAACAAACCGTTGGACGAGAAAAAATGGATGACTTCTTACGCAAATATTTTAGCGAACATGAGTTTGAATCAATGGATACCGAACGATTCTTAGTCTATTTAAATGAGAATCTACTTGATCAAAACGAAAGCTGGAAAGAACAAATTCGCGTAGAAGATTGGGTTTATGGCCCTGGAAAACCAACCAATTATCCAATAGTAAAAAATATAAGGTTTGAGCAAGTAGACACCCAAGTACTTGCATTTATGGAGAATACACCTGCAGCAGATTTAGAAACCAAAAACTGGAGCACCCACGAATGGTTACACTTTTTTGATGAATTACCTAAAAAATTAACCATAGAACAAATGCAAGATTTAGATAAAACCTATGAATTTACTTTTTCCGAAAATAGCGAAATTGCTAATGCATGGTTCTTGCAGGCTATTAAATCTGAATATGAAACAGCTTACCCGCAAATGGAGAAGTTCTTATTCACAGTTGGGAGAGGAAAATTCTTATATCCACTTTATGGAGAAATGGCAAAAACCGAAAAAGGAAAGGAAATGGCAAGGAAGCTTTATGAAAAATCAAAAGCCAACTACCATCCTATTGCACAAAGACGTATCGATACTATTTTGAAGTAAATATAATAAAGTGGTATTACCTATAGGCAAACCACAAATGAATATAGCAATAACCTAGCTGTCTGTTTATCGGATGGTTGGGTTATTTTTTTGAGTAACATATATTTTAAAACTCTATTGCTTTATCAGTATAACACTTCTACAAACCATCAGAATTACTCGATTGTTTTCTTAGACTAAATACAAACTCCGCAATTATCCTTATTTTAGCAACACACAAAATTAAAACTTCAACCATGCTTAAAATTCGTTTCTACTTAGCTTTATTTTTGCTTCCTATTTTACTCTTCTCATGCAATGAGACTACAAATAATACCGAAGCAACTAAAGAAAATATTACTCAGGACAACCCTACCGAAAAACCCTATGCCATCGTCATTCATGGAGGTGCAGGTGCAATGAAGCCAGAAATGATGACGGATAGCTTGGAAAAAGCATATAAACAGACTTTAGAGCAAGCAGTAAAAGCAGGCCATAAAATCTTAGAAAGTGGTGGAGACGCTATCGATGCGGTAACAACTTCTATAAACATCTTAGAGAATTCACCGTTATTTAATGCTGGAAAAGGAGCTGTTCTTACTCATGATGGCACTGCTGAATTAGACGCCTCTATTATGGTAGGGAAGGATCGCGATGCAGGAGCCGTAGCAGGAGTTACTCGAGTAAAGAACCCAATTCTACTTGCTAAAGCCGTGATGGAAAACTCTCCACACGTAATGCTTTCTGGAAAAGGAGCAGAGGAATTTGCTATGGATAACGGAATTAAATTAGTAGACCCTTCCTACTTCTTAACGGAAAGAAGAAAGGAAGCTCTAGAGAAAGTACTGCAAAATGAAGTGACACCAAACAATAGTTCTGCATCGGTAGATTTAGACACAAGCGATTATAAATTTGGAACCGTAGGTTGTGTTGCACTAGATAAACACGGCAACATTGTAGCAGGAACCTCAACGGGCGGTATGACTAATAAACGCTGGGGTCGTATAGGTGACTCTCCCATTATTGGAGCTGGAACTTATGCCGACAACGAAACATGTGGCATATCAGCTACAGGCTGGGGTGAGTTTTTTATCCGTGGTGTGGTAGCCCATGATATTGCGGCTAGAATGCGATATGGAAATGAAAGCTTAGCAGACGCTGCCAAACAAGTAATACAAACCGATATTCCAGAAATGGGCGGAGATGGTGGTATTGTCGCTATTGATAAAAATGGTGAAATTATTATGGAGTTCAACACCTTAGGAATGTATAGAGCAAGTATAAATAAACATGGCGAAACCCATGTGGCCATCTACAAAGACTAAATAAATAGTATAAATATCCATATTAATTCTTTTAGAAGCTCTGGTATTATTACGCTAGGGCTTCTTTTTTATTATTTACTATTAAAGTATCCCCCCTCACCCCCCTACTTACCTCCAAAATTCACACCCTAAAATCATTAACACAAAATTAACCGAGAAATTAGTTCGGAACAAAACGAACTAATGTATATTTGCATCCTTAAAAAATAATGTTCACTCAGTTTATGTTATGAAAGAATATTCTGTTGAAAAGAAAAAAGCCGTTGAATCTATAGGGTTGCATATTGAAAAGCGAACTCAAATAGCGCCACTTGCAGCTAGGATACAGGCTTTGATGATATTGAGCTCGGACAAAGGGATGTCTTTTGACGAAATTGTAGATTTTACGCAAGCTAGCAAAAGTTCCATCTCATCCAATCTAAATTTACTTTTACAAATGAAGAGTATGGAATACTATACGATTCCTGGTGACAGGAAAAGGTATTTCCGTTCTAGTAAGGACTATTTGTTTTTACGACTAGAGAAGTATTTAGAAATGGTAAACGAGGAAATACAGGTCACCAAACAAATAAATGAGTTTAATAAAAAACATCATGAAGTATCAGAGGAAGATTCCTTTGGATTCCTGTTTAAAGAGTTTTTAGAACAACAAAAGAACATTATACAAAATACGCTCGAGAAGATGGAGCGTAACTTACGAACCAACAATTAAAATTAAACTTTTAAACCCTACTTTATATAATTACTACTATGAGAAACAAGGTCATATTCCTACTACTAGTATCGGGAGCATTATTCTCGCTAGTTTCTTGCTCGGATGGGCAAAACCAGAACCAAAACATGAGACAGCAGCAAGCCATGCCTTTTCCTGTTTCTGAAATAACTACAAGATCAATTACAAGCTTTAATGAATACCCGACTAGTTTAGAAGGGACATTAAACAGTGCAGTACGCGCAAAAGCAACAGGATATATTACCGATGTCTTGGTAGATGAGGGACAAATAGTAAAAAAGGGACAACCACTTTTCAAATTAGAAACGCAAACCTTAGATCAAGAAAAAAAGGCGGCGCAAGCCAATTTAAATGTATTGAAGGTTGAAGTGGATAAATTAATCCCTTTGGTGGAAAAAGGAATAGTTAGCGAAGTACAATTAGAAACAGCGAGAGCTAATTACGAAAGAGCTAAAGCAAATTATGGTTCTGTAATTTCAAATATTGATTTTGCTACGGTACGAAGCCCAGCAAATGGTCGTATTGGTTCTATAAACTTTCGTGAAGGAGCTTTAATAAGCCCACAAGAGCCTATGCCACTTACGCAAATTACACAAACAGAAAACATCTATGCGTTCTTCTCAATGAACGAAAGAGATTATCTAAACTTTATTCAAACTGCAGAAGGCAATACGTTGAATGAGAAAATTGCTTCTTTCCCTAAAGTAAAATTAAAATTAGTTAACGGTTCTATCTACGAAGAGGAAGGAACTATTGAAACCGTAAGTGGTCAAGTAGATCCAACCACAGGAACGGTTAGTTTCCGTGCCATTTTCCCTAATCCAAGTGGTATATTATCTAATGGTAATAGTGGGAAAATAATGATTCCTACTATATATAAAGATGCATTAATTGCACCTGCAAGTGCTTCCTATGAGCAACAAGGGAAGGTATATCTATATAAAGTACAAGGCGACACTCTTGCAGTATCAACAATCGTCGAAGTATTGGAACGTAAAGGTAACATCCTAGTTCTGTCTTCTGGAATGGAAAAAGGAGACAAGTTTGTAGCAGAAGGTGTAGGAAGGCTCCGTAATGGTACGCCAATAATTCCACAGCCAGTGGCTATAGACAGTATAATAGACGGTTATAAAAAAGCTTTTAAATAAATCTTATTATGGTAAAATATTTCACGGAAAGGCCCGTACTATCTACGGTAGTTTCCATTATAATAGTATTACTTGGACTCTTGGCGGTAACCACTTTACCGGTAACAGAGTATCCAGATATTGCCCCTCCAACGGTACAAGTTAACGCCACTTATCCTGGTGCTAACGCCGAAACTGTAATGGAGAGTGTGGTTATTCCTATCGAAGAACAAATAAACGGAGTAGAAGGAATGACCTACATGACTTCTTCTGCTGATAATAGAGGTGGTGCTAGTATTAATGTATTCTTTGAGCAAGGTATAGACCCAGACATTGCAGCGGTAAACGTTCAAAACAGGGTAGCAAGAGCTACACCACTACTTCCAAGAGAAGTAACACAATCTGGTGTAACAACACAAAAGCAGCAAACCAGTGCATTGATGTTCCAAACGGTATATTCTAAAAACCCAGAATATGATGCAACCTACATTCAAAACTACTTAAACATTCACGTTCTACCTGAATTACAACGTATTAAAGGTATTGGAGACGTAAACGTATTTGGTGCTAGAAACTATGCTATGCGTATTTGGTTGAAACCAGACCGATTAGCTGCCTATAATTTAATTCCAACAGATGTTATCGCTGCTATAAACGAGCAAAGTTTAGAAGCTGCTGCTGGATCGTTGGGACAAAATAACGCTGAAGCTTTTGAATATGTAATAAAATATGGTGGACGATATAATGAAGCAGAGGAGTACGGCAATATTATAATTCGTGCCTTAGGAGGCGGAAAATTCTTACGAGTTAAAGATGTTGCCGACGTAGAGCTCGATGCAGAGTTTTATGCTGGACAGTCATTTACCGATGGAAACCCAGGTGTAAGTATGGCTATTTACCAAACACCAGGATCAAACGCGCAGCGTATTATTGAGGATGTACACGCCAAAATGGATGAGCTGAAAGCGGATTTTCCAGAGGGATTAGAGATTTTGGTAAACTACGACACAAACGAATTCCTATCAGCATCTATAAGTAAAGTAATTACTACACTACTAGAAGCTTTCTTTTTAGTATTCTTAGTAGTATACATTTTCTTACAAGACGTACGATCTACTTTAATTCCAGCAATTGCAGTTCCAGTATCCATTATAGGAACATTCTTTTTCCTTAGCTTATTTGGCTATTCTATTAACCTACTTACCTTATTTGCCCTAGTCTTGGCTATCGGTATTGTAGTAGATGACGCTATTGTTGTAGTAGAAGCCGTTCACGCAAAAATTGAAGAAGGTGCCACTAGCGCTATGCAAGCTACGCACGATGCGATGGGTGAAATTACCGGAGCTATTATTTCGATTACACTAGTAATGGCTGCGGTATTTATTCCAGTAACTTTTGTTCAAGGACCTACTGGAGTATTCTACGAGCAATTTGGTGTAACCCTAATGGTGGCCATTGCTATTTCTGCAATTAACGCACTTACATTGAGTCCGGCTTTATGTGCTATTGTTCTAAAGCCACAGCATGAGAATAAAAATAAAGGAGGTAGAAAAAACCTATTACGCCGATTCTTCAGCGCATTTAACGCTGGATTCTCAGCAACAACAAAAAGATATGTAAAGTCCTTACATTTCCTTGGACGTCATAAGTGGATCGTATTTTTGATTCTAATTTTATCTGTTGGTGGAATTTACTGGGGTAGCCTTAACGCACCTACCGGTTTTGTACCTAACGAAGACCGTGGAATGATATTCGTAAACGTAGAGCTACCTGCAGGAGCGAGTATGGACCGTACAGTACAAGTAAATAAAGAGCTTTATAATATAGCTAAGCAAATTCCAGGTGTACAAAATGTTTCTTTAATTAGTGGATTTAGCTTACTTGGAGGATCAGGAGGTAACTTTGGACTTGGTTTTGTTAAACTAAAACCTTGGGACGAGCGTCAAGACGATGATATGTCGGTAGAGGCTATTACCGGAAAATTATTTGGTGCAGCAACACAGGTAAGCGATGCCAACATTCTATTCTTTGCGCCACCGAGTATACCAGGTTTTGGTGCCAGTTCTGGTTTCGAACTACAATTCTTAGACAGATCAGGTGGAGCCTTTACCGATTTGGATGCCAATACACAGCAGTTTTTAATGCAGCTAATGCAGCGTCCAGAGATAATGTATGCACAAACTAGCTTCAACACCAATTATCCACAATACGAGATGGATATCAATATGGAGAAAGCAAAAGAAGCAGGTGTGCCTATTAACACCATACTTTCTACCTTACAAGGATACATCGGTAGTTTCTATGCTGCTGATTTCAGTAAGTTCGGAAAGCAGTATAGAGTATATGTTCAGGCATTGCCAGAAGACAGAACAAACCTTCAAAGCTTAAACTCTATTATGGTTAGAAATAATGAAGGAAATATGGCTCCTATCACCCAGTTTGTTACTCTAAACCGAGTTTATGGACCACAAACTGTAAGCCGCTTTAACCTATTTAATTCGGCAGCTGTAAACGGTGCTGCAGCTCCTGGCTATTCATCGGGTGATGCGATTAGAGCTGTTCAGGAAGTAGCAGCAACATCCTTACCAGCAAACTATAATATCGACTTCTCGGGACTAACCAGAGAGGAAATATCTGCAGGTAACCAAACCACTTTCATATTTATGTTGAGTGTGTTATTTGTCTACTTCTTATTGGCCGGACAATTCGAAAGTTACCTTGCACCATTGACCGTTTTATTTTCACTTCCAGTAGGAGTAATGGGAGCGTATTTCTTTACCGTAATTTTAGGTTTAGAAAACAACATTTATTTCCAAATAGCATTGATAATGCTGGTCGGACTCCTCGCCAAGAACGCGATTCTTATCGTAGAGTTCGCCTTACAGCGACGAGCATTAGGATTTACAATAGCCGAAGCGGCCTACGATGCTGCAAGAGCACGTTTGCGTCCGATTCTGATGACTTCCTTTGCCTTTGTTATTGGATTAATGCCATTAGTAGTTGCAACAGGAGTAGGTGCAGAAGGAAACAAATCCATTGGTAGTGGTGCTGTTGGCGGTGTATTCGTTGGAACTGTAATTGGAGTATTTGTAATTCCAATCCTATTCATTGTATTCCAATGGATCGATGAACGAATTAAAGGAAGTAAAGTAGAAGAAGTTGCTACAACAGATGCTTAAAAAATCAATAATCATGAGAAGAAAGTTTTTATACATATATAGTTTAAGTGTACTGGGACTATTATCCTTACAGTCTTGTTTTGTAGCGAAAGACTACAAACAACCTGATATTGTGCAAGAAACAGTAGACGAAGACCTATATCGAACCGATAATTTAGCAACCGATAGTTTATCTATGGCAGATCTATCTTGGAAGGATATTTTTAAAGATCCAATCTTGCAAGACTACATAGATGAAGGCCTAAATAATAATTTAGATATTCGTATTGCACTACAGCAAATAAATGCAGCCGAGTCTTACCTAAAACAAGGTAAGGCTGGCTATTTCCCAACCATTGGGGCGCAAGCAGAAGGAATGCATCAAAAGTTTTCTAAAAACACAACAACTGGTGCGATGCAATCTTCCATGGATCAGTTTGAGCTTAGTGCTGGCTTGAGTTGGGAGGCTGATATCTGGGGAAAAATACGTAGTGGGAAACGTGCAGCAGAAGCGGGATACCTTCAGAGTGTTGCGGCACATCAAGCCGTGAAAAGTAAATTGGTATCAGCAATAGCTTCTACCTATTACCAATTAATTACTTTGGATGAGCAAATAGCGGCTACCGAGCGAACATTAGAAACTAGACGTAACAGTTTGGAAACTACTAAAGCCCTTAAAGATGCTGGCCGAATAACAGAAGTGGCTGTAAAGCAAACTGAAGCACAAGTTTACAATGCAGAAGGATTGTTAGTAGACTTAAAGAGTAATGCTAAGCTATTAGAAAACACGCTTTCTATTTTACTCGGAAGTGGTCCTAGAGAAATTGTTCGTGGTACCATGGATGCAGAAGCAATCGATAGTCCATTACAATTAGGTGTGCCTTCGCAATTGTTGAGCAATCGACCAGACTTACGTGCAGCTGAATTTGGATTGATAGCAGCTTTTGAGAACACCAATATCACTAGAAGTCAATTCTATCCATCCTTAACTATTAATGCTAACGGAGGCCTACAAAGCATGGAGATAAAAGATTTATTCAATGCAAACTCTCTTTTTGCAGGAGTCATTGGTGGTCTTACACAGCCTATTCTTCAAGGTAGAAGAATTCGCACCCAACACGAAGTAGCTAAAGCAGATCAAGAAAGTGCAAAGCTAAATTTTATGTACACATTCTTAAATGCAAGTAAAGAAGTATCGGATGCGATGTATAGGATTAATGCTGCTGAGGAAAAGATAATAATCAAGGAGAAAGAGTACGATGCTCTGGCAAAAGCAGTAGAATACTCACAAGAACTATTAAATTACGGTTTAGCTGATTATTTAGAAGTATTACGCGCTGAAGAAAATGCACTCTTCACTAATATCTCTTTAATCGAATCACAAAACGAAAAGCTACAATCTACCATTGAGTTGTATAGAGCCTTAGGTGGTGGTTGGAATTAATTAACTTATCCAATAAAGATTTGAAAAGGGTTATAGCAACTAGCTGTAACCCTTTTTTATTACCATTTACCATATGGATTTTGACTTAAACTTGAATTATAATAACGATTATCTCCGGTTACCTCTTCACCTAGCCAATCTGGTTTTTGAAAGCTTTCTTCTTCCGAATCTAATTCTACTTCGGCCACAATAAGTCCGTCATTTTCGCCTTCAAAGATATCAACTTCAAAAGTATGTTCTACTATTGGAACGAGATAACGCCATTTTTCAATAACTCCCTCCTCACAGATTTTAAGCATCTCTTTTGCATCGGAAACTGGAATGGCATATTCCCATTCCCTTCGGGTTGTTCCTTCGGCATTCGACATTCCTTTTACGGTTAGGAAGGCTTCCTTGTCCTTTATCCGAATTCGTACCGTCCGTTCTGAATTTCGATTTAAAAAAGCTTGAACAATGTAATGTTTTGACTTTGCTTTCTCGATAAAATCCATATTCTTCACCAAAAACTTTCGTTCTATTTCATATGCCATATCCATAAGATTTGTTGGATAAAGTACAATATTTCTTTGATGGTTTAAGAGGAAGGAAAATTATATTTTAATAAACTTTTTTATCTGTGTATGGTTCGACTCCCCTATTAACTTAATAAAATATAATCCAGAAGCATATTCCGAAACGTCTAGTTGAATTTCTAAATCACTTAATGCCAGACTCTCCAACAACTTTCCTTGCACATCATAAATCTCTAAACTGGTATTATTAGGCAATTCCACAAAACGAACATTTAATTGATCTTGAGCAGGGTTTGGGAAAATAGTGAATGTTAGTATATTAAAATCAGGAGTGGATAAATTTGCTGTTGAATAATATGCTATGTCTTGATTTTCATTGACTAAAATCAAATTAAAATAATTATCCTCTGGAGTTATAGTATAAGTTATAATTTGTTCTGGAGAAGTATCCGAAGAAGGAAGAATAGAATAATAAAACTCTGCTAGTAGATCTTCAAAAATCGCATAATCTGAATGATAGTATCGGAAATTCTCACATAACTCCATATCTAGGCATCCAAGACTTTGGAACATAAATGTCTCACCATCAAGAATCTCATATTCTATTGTACAGTGACTAAAGCTAGGGCAACCATCGAACTGAATTACCGAATTGTCTAAAAACTCTATGGTACTCTCTTTACCACTAAGGCTATCTATTGATGGATAACTCACTTCACTTCCATTAACATCGAGTTTATACAAATACCAAACTTTATCCAATAGTTCATCATCCTGTGCATAAGCTTGGGAAGTAAAGAACATCCCAAATACGCATAGCACCGCACTTAAGAAAAATAAGTGCGGTAAATTTTTATATGTATTTGTTGTTTTCATAATGAATGTTTTTTAAATATTATTGTTTATGTTTTTTACCAAAAACTTTCGTTCTATTTCGTATGCCATTTTCTGATAGTTTTACTTGTACAAGATAGGCAGTTTAGATGGGTTAAATATGAAATAATAACTCTTGTTTGTAAAGAATCAACTTACGGGTTATACAGGTTTACATAGATCTTATCATCCTCATACCTGGCCACACCTTCTACCAGCGAACCCATATTTTGAATAACAATCCCCAATTTATATACGTATTTTTGTACTATGATTCCAAAGGACAGCATACGCAAGATTATTCATGTGGATATGGATGCTTTTTACGCCTCTGTAGAACAATTGGACAATCCAGAGTTAAAAGGCAAAGCTATGGTGGTAGGTGGTTCGTCGTCTCGTGGTGTGGTTGCTGCTGCAAGCTATGAAGCTCGCAAATATGGAGTGCGAAGTGCCATGAGTAGTGTGAAAGCAAAACAGCTTTGTCCACATTTAATTTTTGTTCCAAACCGTATGGAACGCTATGCAGAAATTTCGAAACAAATTAGAGAGATATTCTATTCCTATACCGATTTAGTGGAACCACTCTCGCTTGATGAAGCATATTTGGATGTTACAGAAAATAAAAAA
>DATGSX010000015.1:0-4957 GCA_035302145.1 Flavobacteriaceae bacterium
TTTTTTATTTTCTGTAACATCCAAATATGCTTCATCAAGCGAGAGTGGTTCCACTAAATCGGTATAGGAATAGAATATCTCTCTAATTTGTTTCGAAATTTCTGCATAGCGTTCCATACGGTTTGGAACAAAAATTAAATGCGGACATAGCTGCTTGGCTTTTACACTACTCATCGCACTTCGCACTCCATACACACGTGCTTCGTAGCTAGCCGCAGCAACAACACCACGAGACGACGATCCGCCAACCACCATAGCCTTGCCCTTTAGCTCTGGATTGTCTAACTGCTCTACCGAAGCGTAAAAAGCATCCATATCGATATGGATAATCTTGCGTATGCTGTCCTCAGGAATCATAGTGCAAAAATACACAAAAACAACAGCAAGCTTTTATTTTCAAATAAATGAAATGAAAATTGGAAAATCACACAATCTTAAAAAACCATGAGGATTTTAATAGGTTTTATTTTGAAAACTCTTGTAACTAATAGTTTCTTTGGTTTTCTTGCGATATGTTGGGTGATAATTAGTATATTTAGTATAAATATTAACATTAAGTCATAAAATTATGTTTAGAAAACTACTCGTATTTAGTTTGCTTTTATGTAGCATGTCAGCAATGATGGCTCAAGAAAAGCGCCAATTCTATTTGGAAATTAAAGAAGGATATGAACTTGGTAGCATTAAAGTTCAAAGTAAAAGTGATAATTCATTGCAGTTATCTATGAATAATAAAAGTTTTGAGACTTTTATAAACTCAAAACAAGTGTACGAATTTAGAATAGCATTTAAACATGCGGTTATGCCTATGCTTAAAAGAGTATATCTGGTGGAAATAGATGAATATACCTCTATAAATGATTTTCTCGAAAGAAGTGAAGTTGCAGACATGGTAGAAGTGCCTGAGAAGAACTCCATTGAAGTATTGGCAATGACTCCATTTTATGGATTGAGTAGTTTTTCAATACTTCCTAATGATTATCAAGATATATTTTCAGGATAGCGTAATCCAGATCTAGATTTAATTCGAGCACCTCAAGCTTGGCAAGTTACTAGAGGTAGTCCTGATGTGTTGATAGGAATTGTGGATTCTAAGGTAGACTTGGCTCATGAAGATTTAATAGGTCAAATAGCTCATGAGTTAAATACTGGCGAGATTGCCGATGTTCCTCATGGAACTGGTGTAGCTTCATTAATTGTTGGAAAAACAAATAATAATAAAGGAATTGCGAGTATTGCGCATGAAAGTAAACTAGTTACAACTACAAACTATTCTAATTTTTTTGATACACTTGATGAAATGGCGTCTTATCCTAATGTAAAAGTAATAAATGCTAGTTTAGTTTATTCTAGAAGATGGGATCGTTATCAAGATTCATTAATTAAAGATATAGTAGTGAATAGAAATGTTTTAGTAGTGGCATCAGCTGGTAATGGTGCTGATAAGCATACTCCCTGGTGTTCAGAAACAGTTGATGGCGTTAAAGTACATTGTTATGGTTATCCAGCTTCTTATGATTATGCTTTGTCGATAACAGGTGTAGGAAATAGGTATCCTATAGGACATCATCATCAAGATAGAAGTCCAATAAATAATAATATATATTCCGAACGTTCTTGGAAAGATGTATATGAGTTTTATCCACATACTACTACTGGTAATGATAATAAAAATCAAACTAGAAATGACAAAGTAGATCTTTCCGCACCAGGACAACTAGTTTTAATGGCAACTCGTACAGATGATGATTATAATATGCATCCTTCAGGCTATAAACTAGGTACAGGCACTTCTCAATCCTCTCCAATTGTAGCAGGAGTTGCAGCTTTAGTTTTTGCTGCCAATCCAGATCTTACGGCTTTACAAGTAAAAGATATTTTAAAAAATACTGCGGACGATATTTATCATATTCCTTACAATCAACCTTACGAGGGATTGTTAGGAACCGGACGTGTAAATGCCTATCGCGCGGTTATGACTGCTAAATGTATGGCAAATCCAGAGCCTGGATTGGACCTGATGATTCGGAATTCTCTTGAGGATTATGGAGTAGAACCTGATGTTACTACAGATAGAGTGTTCTGGAATAGTCCTGATATATGGGTACGGAATCAAGATGATGGTCATTATATGCTAGAGAATCAAAATCCTAGATATCAAGGTGCAACACCTAATTATGTATATGTTAGAGTAACGAATAGAAGTTGTGTTACTTCATCTGGTACAGAAGAGTTAGAATTATATTGGTCTAAAGCTAATACGTCGCTTAATTGGCCAGAACATTGGGATGGGTCTTTGTTTGTAGATGGAGTACAAATGGGAGGACTTGTAAATACTTTATCAATTCCATCTTTAGAACCAGGCGAGGAAACTATTATAAAATTTCCATGGTATGTTCCTAATCCAAACGACTATAAGAATATTAATGAAAATCCATGGCATTTTTGTTTGTTGTCACGGATTGTTTCTGATGAGGATTTAATGAGCACTCCAGAAGAATCCTTTATTACTTCGAATGTTAAGAATAATAATAACCTTGGGTGGAAAAATGTTACTGTAGTTGATTTACCATCTGAAAAGCCTAAGTCTTTTATTGGTGCTGCAGTAGGAGTGAACAACTTTTTAGCAGAAGCTCGTCCTATACAACTTAACTTTGAGCCTGAGATAAAAAATTCTGAATCACCATTTCATGAAATAGCAGAAATAAAAATACATTTAGATTTTAAACTATATAATGCATGGGAGTTAGGTGGAAAACAAGGAGAAGGTGTGAAAGAAAATTCTGACGGTACTTTATTAATAAATGAGGGCAAAGCTACTTTAAGCAATATTTTATTACCTGCAGAACAGTATGCTACTGTAAGCCTTAGTTTTAACTTTTTAGTAGAAGAGTTCAAAGAGCAGCAAAAGTTTGTGTATCATATTACTCAAACAGATTTAGAAAAAGAAGATCCAGTAGGAGGAGAAGTTTTTGAGATTTATACACAAGCCAGAAATCCTTTCGAGGCAAAAGCTGGAGGAGATAAAACAATAGAGAAAAATGAGAGTATAACTTTACGTGCTACAACTATAAATGAAGATGCGGTTTACAATTGGTATGATGCCGAAGGAAACTTGCTTTATTCAGGTAATAATTTTGTAGTAACTCCAGATATCACTCAAAAATACCAATTAGAAGTAATTGCAGATTTGGATGGTTATAAAGACTACGATGAAGTAAATATTTCAGTCAATCCATTTGCATTAACTCAATTGGTTCCTAATCCTGCTTCCTCGGATCTGCGAGTACATTATGCTTTAGACGATGCTACAACCTCTGCTTACATAACGGTAGTACATCAAGTAGCAGGTTCTTCAAACAACTATATACTAGATGTCGAAAAAGACCATATAGACTTAGATATAAGTTCGCTTTCTACAGGAATATATACTATACTATTAGTAGCAGATGGAGAGATAAAGGCTTCTAAAGGATTAATCAAACAATAATTATTTAAAAATATTTATTATGAAAACAACACCTACATATAAAAATTTACCACACTCATTTCTAATGAGTGTGGCATTATGCTTGTTTGGAGTATTTTTCTCTTCACAAGCTTATGCGCAACATGAAGATCTACTTGACAAAACTTGGTACCTCTATAAATTAGAAATAGATGGAGAAGAATATCCTTATCATAATTTGGATATCCAGAGTGGTGATGAAAGTCGTATGAAAGTAATTGATTATAATATCAACGAATTAACAGCTTCAATTTTATTTGATGGTTGTCCAGGTTCGAATTGTTCTCTTGAATTTGAATTTATAGAGAATGAAAGCAAAATTATTTTATATGATATGCCCTGTCTTACCTCAGATGTATGCCGTCAATATGAAGATTTAGATTATAGTACTATAAGCCAACTTTTTCATGAGTTCTTTAGAGACAATAATGGAATTATGTTTGAATATGATATTATAATTATCGATACTATAGAGTACTTAATTTTCACCGATGAGAATGAGGATAAGATTTATTATTCTGCGATTAATCTTTCCACTCCTGATTTCGAGGAAATAGGCTTTTCTCTTTATCCAAATCCAGCACAAGATTGGCTGCATATTCATTTAGAAAAACTATCTTATAATTCTAGTTTAGAGGTTTACGATATGCACGGAAAGTTGTTGGAGCGTATTATGTTAAGTGAATTAGAAACGCAACTAGATGTTTCTGAATTTGCTTCTGGCATCTACTTTATTAAAATGACCGATGAACTTGGGAGCAGACAAGTGAAGAAATTTATAAAGCAATAAATCATGAAAACAACGCCTACATTTAAAAGTTTACCACACTCATTTCTAATGAGTGTGGTATTATGCTTATTTGGAGTATTTTTTACTTCTCAAGCTTATGCACAACATGAAGAGTTACTGGATAAAACTTGGTATTTATATAAGTTAGAAATTGATGGAGAAGAATATGAGTATTATTCTTTAGATATTTTGACAGATAATGATGAAAGTCGTCTTGAATTTGATATTTATGACAAATCAATAACTGGAATTTTATTTGATGGTTGTCCAGGTTGGGGTGTTACTTTAAATATAGAATTTATAGAAAGCGTAAGTAAGTTTATCACAGGAGGTCTAGGATATCTTCCTTTTGAATATTGTCAGTATGGATACTATGATGATAACTATGCTACAATAGAAGATTATTTTTACTCTTTTTATCAATACGGATCTATTATAGAATACAGTTTTGAGACTATAGATACTATAGAGTACTTGATTTTCACCAATGAAAATAATAATAAGCTTTACTATACTGCAGAAAATTTATCTATTGCTGACTTCGAAGAACTTGGTTTTTCTATTTATCCAAATCCTACGCAAGATTGGTTGCATATTCATTTAGAAGAGTTATCTAATAATACCAGTTTGGAGGTTTATGATGTTCAGGGAAAGTTGTT
>DATGSX010000016.1:0-11231 GCA_035302145.1 Flavobacteriaceae bacterium
GCAACCATCCAGTTCAACGAAGACATCGTAGCATTCGTTCCAAACCGTCACTTAGAAAAAGAAGATGGTTCAAGACTAGAGAAAGGCGAAGAAGCAGAAGTACAAATCATAGAGTTCAATAAGGACTTTAAGAGAGTAGTAGCTTCACACGCTGCAGTACACAAAGAAGAAGAAGCGAAAATCGTACGCGAAGCAGCTAAGAAACAAGCAGCTGCCGAAGCAGAAGCAAAACCAACATTAGGCGATGCTAATACGAAGCTTCAAGAACTAAAAGATAGAATGGAAGGAAAATAAGATGTAAATCTTATAATCTAAATACATTTTACTTTAAGTAAGATAATAAAAACCCTTTTCGAAAGAAGAGGGTTTTTTTATGGATAAGCTGTGTAAAAAGAGGGAAGTTACGCGATTTCAGAAAACTACTTTGTTTTATTTTTTCTATTACGCTAGTAAAACATCTGATTAATTTGCTGAATGATACGGATTGGGTCGAAATAAAAATTTGTATTTTTGTTTTATCTGCATAGCGCGGTAAACCTATTATCTTATGGATCAAAAAGTATTACTGAACGAACAGGAGCTCGCTATTACATTACAGCGTTTGGCTTGTCAACTTATAGAACGACACGACGACTTTAAAAACACAGTGCTAATCGGTATTCAGCCTCGTGGTGTTTATTTGGCCGAACGTCTAAAAAGCATCTTGCAAGAAGACTATGGAGTGGAAAACCTACTTCTAGGCTACTTAGATATCACTTTTTTTAGAGACGATTTCCGAAGAACCGCTCAGCCCTTAGAAGCAAATAAAACTAATATCGACTTTGTTGTAGAAAATAAGAATGTTGTTTTTATCGATGACGTACTCTATACGGGTCGAAGCATTCGCTCGGCACTCTCTGCTATCCAATCTTTTGGACGACCAGATAACATCGAGTTGCTTACCTTAATAGATAGACGCTTTAGCAGACATTTGCCCATTCAACCTGATTACCTAGGTCGACAGGTAGATGCTATTAATAATGAAAAGGTGAAAGTTAGTTGGAAACAACTAGAGGGAAAAGATGCCGTTTATTTAGTGAAAAAATAATACCCCAAAAAGAATTAATACAGCGATTATGAACGAGCTTAGTGTGTCTCATTTATTAGGAATAAAAGATTTAACAGAATCGGACATTCAATTGATTTTCGAAACAGCCGATCACTTTAAGGAAGTAATAAATCGGCCGATAAAAAAAGTACCTAGCCTTAGAGACATTACCATTGCCAACCTATTTTTTGAAGACAGTACCCGTACACGTTTATCCTTCGAATTAGCAGAAAAACGACTTTCGGCCGATACGATAAACCTTTCAGCATCTTCGTCATCCGTAAATAAAGGAGAGACGCTGGTAGATACAGTAAATAATATTTTGGCTATGAAAGTGGATATGGTGGTAATGCGACATCCTAATCCAGGAGCTGGCGTTTTTCTATCTAAACAAGTAAATGCCAAAATCATCAATGCAGGTGATGGCACCCACGAACATCCTACCCAAGCCCTATTAGATTCGTACTCTATTAGAGAACGTCTGGGCGACGTAGCCGGTAAAAAGGTGGTGATTGTTGGCGATATTCTTCACTCAAGAGTAGCATTATCCAATATCCTTGCTTTGAAAAAACTCGGTGCAGAAGTCAAAGTTTGTGGTCCGAAAACCCTTATTCCTAAACATGTCGAATCCTTAGGTGTTGAAGTGGAATTGAATCTGAGAAAAGCATTAGAATGGTGCGATGTAGCAAACATGCTTCGAATTCAGAACGAGCGAATGGATATAAGTTATTTCCCATCTACCCGAGAGTATGTAAAGCAATATGGGGTAAACAAAAAAATATTAAATTCGTTAGACAAAGAAATTATTGTAATGCACCCTGGTCCAATAAATAGAGGGGTGGAAATAACTAGCGATGTAGCCGATAGCAAACAGGCCATCATCCTAGATCAGGTAGAAAATGGAGTGGCAATCCGAATGGCAGTAATTTATTTGCTAGCATCAAAAATTGAAAGAAATGAAAATTGAAGTAGAGGATAATTTAGTGATATTAACGGTCAAAAATATTCCATTTTCTGAGGTGTTTTCTGCTTTAGAGAAAGAACTACTCAGCGGAAAAGCAAAATATAGAAATGCTATTTTGGATCTTTCAAATTTAACGGAATTGAAACTTTCAGACTTGCTGACCTTTCAAACGCTTTCCGATACCCATACCGAAGCAAAGTGTTCGTTCGTTATTGTTAACGATGCCATTAACCACAATGAGATACCGGAAACTTTACACGTAACGCCTACCTTACAAGAAGCAAAAGATATAATAGAAATGGAAGAAATAGAGCGTGATCTAGGCTTTTAAACACCTCTATAAAAATGAAGTTAACCATATTAGGTAGTAACGCCGCAGCTTTACGCTGGCAAGCACATCCCACAGCACAGGTTTTGGAGATTGCTGGCCGTACTTTTCTGATCGATTGTGGTGAAGCTACACAAATGCAATTACGAAGGAGTAAAGTCAAATTCTCACGCATTAAGCAAATCTTTATCTCGCATTTACATGGAGATCATTACTATGGCCTTATCGGACTTATTTCTTCCTTCGAACTATTAGGAAGAAAAGTACCATTGACCGTTTATGGCCCAAAAGGAATAAAAAACCTTATCACTATTCAATTAGAAGCAAGTGAAGCACAATTAACGTATCCCTTGCATTTTGTAGAGTTGAATAGCGATACTTCAGAGCGAGTTTATGAAGATGATAAGGTGATGGTAGATACCATTCCTTTACGTCATAGAATATACTGTAATGGATATTTGTTTCGAGCCAAGCTTGGCCAAAGACGTATTGCCATAGAGGCGGCAAATGAAGCTGAAATAGATGTAGCCTATTTCAACAAACTAAAACAAGGCTATGACGTGCTAAATAAACATGGGGAGCTTATTCCAAATGCTTCGGTAACACTAGATCCACACCCACCCAAAAGCTATGCTTTTTGTAGCGATACCATGTACTATCCTAAAATTATAGAGCAATTAAAAGGCATTCAAGTATTATACCACGAAAGTACTTTTTTAGATTCGCATAAACACCTATGCGAACGGACCATGCACAGTACAGCAAAAGAAGCTGCGAGAATAGCAAAATCAGCAAATGTGAAAACACTTGTCTTAGGGCATTATTCTGGTAGATATAAAGATTTAGAGGATTTTAGAAGAGAGGCACAAGAGATTTTCCCAGAAGTACGATTGGCTAAAGACCTTAAAGAAATTAGCTTCTAACTACATTTTACATGTTTTAATTCTATGCTAAGCTTTTATAGCATTACGAAATGCTGTAAATTGCATTAAATACATGTAATTATGTCTATAGATTTACACGCTTATCGCCAATCCTATGAAAAGTCTAGCTTAGAGGAAAAGGACTTAGCAGACAATCCCATCACACAATTTCAGAAATGGATTCAAGAAGCCGAAGACTCCGGGACAGTGCTAGAGGTGAATGCCATGACACTGACTACTATAGATACTTCTGGATTTCCAAGATCAAGAGTGGTTTTGCTAAAACAAGTAGATACTAACGGATTTTACTTCTATACCAATTACCAAAGCTTTAAAGGGCAAGCCATAGAAAAGAATAACAAAGTGTCTTTATCTTTCTTTTGGCCAGATTTAGAGCGACAAATAAATATTTTAGGAACCGCAACAAAATTGTCAGAAAAGGAATCGGAAGCTTATTTTCATTCTCGACCTAGAGGGAGTCAATTAGGTGCGATTGTTTCGCCACAAAGCAGCTCTATTCCAAATCGAGAATACTTGGAAAATAAATTAAAAGAAATAACCGAGAAATATAAGGAGGTAGAACGCATTCCAAAACCTAAACATTGGGGCGGCTATATAGTAAAACCCATTAGTGTGGAGTTTTGGCAAGGAAGACCTAACAGGCTACATGATAGGGTGGAGTATGTACAGAAGGGAAGTCAATGGATAAAACAGCGATTAGCACCATAAAACATGTTTTATAAACGTTTAAAGTTATGAAAGAGATTTATTTTTTACGTCACGCACACGCTCCAGATACGCTTAGAGTAGAGGATGTGGAGCGACCAATAGATGTGAAAGGGAAAATGGAAGCCTCTCGGGTAGCTGCCTATGCAAAAAATCGCCTACAAGCACCAGATGTATGCTACGTAAGTCATGCTAAAAGAGCCCAACAAACAGCAGCATACTTTAAAGAAATATGGGATATAAATAAAAACTGCTTCTTACTGACCTCTGAGCTATATGATTTTAATGGGGATAAAGTGAAAAATTTTATTTATAATTTATCCGAAGAATGGAATCGAGTTTTGCTAGTAGGACATAATTTTGGAATAACAGAAGTGGTAAACTATTTTGGAGATAAGTCGGTAAACGCTCTGCCAACAAGTGGATTGGTACATATTACATTCGAAGCAGATACTTGGCATGGGTTGCGAAAAGGAACTACCAATGACATTATCTTACCAGATGCTATATAACTAGTAGATAAATGAAAGAACAGATAACGCAAATAAACGATGTTTTTTATAACCGAGAATTAAGTTGGTTACAGTTTAATGCGCGAGTGCTACAAGAAGCCGAAGATGCTACCGTTCCTTTGGTAGAGAGACTAAGGTTTGTTGGAATTTTCTCTAATAATCTAGATGAGTTCTTTAGAGTGCGATATGCATCCATAAAAAGAATAGTAGAATCGGGAGGAGAGGGAAGAAGTATTTTAGGAGACATCGATCCAAATCTCTTATTAGAAGAAATTACCAATACGGTAATTCACCAGCAAGCACATAGTTTGGATATTCTTAGTGATATTCACAAGGAATTGGAAAAACACGATGTGTATATTATCGACGAAACACAGGTAAGCAAGCCGCAAAGTAAGTTCATAAAGACCTATTTTACCGAACACGTGCAGCCTGCCTTGGTTACGTATATGCTAGATGATTTAGAGGTTTTTCCGACATTAAAAGATAACTCTGCCTACTTAGCTGTGAGTATGATGATGGAGGATAAATCTAGAAAGAAAGAGAAAATAACTTATGCACTTATAGAGGTTCCTAGAACAATCGATCGATTTGTAGAAATTCCATCTACAGACAACAAGCATTATATAATTATTTTAGACGATCTCATTCGCTATTGTATAGACGAGATATTTAGCATATTTAAATATAAAAGCATTCGTGTGCACATGATAAAAATTACACGCGATGCAGAATTGGATATCGATAGTGATTTAAATAAAAGCTTTATAAGCAAAATCTACCAGGGGGTTAAAGAAAGGAGCTTGGGGCACCCAGTTCGTTTTGTATATGACAAGGCTATCGATAAAAAAACCTTGGGATACTTATTAAAGAGAATGAACTTAACCGAAACCGATAGCCTAATTCCTGGCGGGCGTTATCACAACCGACGAGATTACATGAAGTTCCCAAGCTTAGGAATAAAAGAGTTTCTCTATAAAAAATATCCTGCGCTTAAAATCCCTGGGTTAAGTATGCATGGTAGTATATTAAAGCAAATAGATCAGAAAGATTACCTACTATACACTCCCTACCAATCCTTCTCGTATGTAGTACGCTTTTTGCGCGAAGCAGCCTTAGACCCAAAAGTCCGAGCAATCCGAATCAGTATTTATAGACTAGCAGAAATATCGCATGTAGCAAGTTCTCTGATCAATGCAGTAAAAAATGGAAAAAGTGTAACCGTAGAAATTGAACTGAAAGCTCGTTTCGATGAGGAGTCTAACATACGTTATGCCGAACAAATGCAACAAGAAGGCGTGCGACTTATCTTTGGTGTAAAAGGCTTAAAAGTACACTGTAAAGCTTGTGTTATCGATAGGAAAGAGGGAGGTAAAATACGCCACTATGGGTTTATAAGCACAGGAAACTTTAATGAGTTTACTGCCAAAGTTTATACGGACTATACTTTGTTTACTGCCGACCAACGTATTTGTAAGGAGGTTATCAAAGTCTTCCAGTTTTTTGAAGTAAACTACCGAGTAAAAAAATATAAACACCTATTGGTATCTCCACATTATACTAGGAATGCTATTATAAAGCTGATAAAGAATGAGATAGACAATCACAAAAAAGGTTTACCAAGCGGTATACGTTTAAAGATGAATAGTTTGTCCGATCATAAATTGATAAGCAAACTATACAAAGCAAGTAGTGTAGGAGTGCCAATTCAATTAATTATTCGAGGAATTTGCTGTTTGGTGCCAGGTATTCCAAATAAGAGCGATACTATAGAGGTGATTAGCATTGTAGATAAATTTTTGGAACATACTAGGTTATTCATTTTTGAAAATAATGGCGACCCAAAAATTTACATCTCTTCGGCCGATTTCATGACACGAAATCTAGATAGAAGAGTGGAAATATCTTGTCCGATTTACGATGAAGATATTAAGCAGGAGCTTATAGATACTTTTGAAATCTGTTGGAGCGACAATGTAAAAGCTAGAATTATCGATGAAGAGCAAACCAATACCTATCGACAAGACGATAATATAAAAGTGCGTTCGCAATTTGCTACGTATACCTATTATGCAAAGAAACTAAAAGTTTAATATGGGATTAAAAATTTCCAAATATGCCGGAATAGACATTGGATCGAACGCCATCCGATTGCTTATAATGTTTGTATATGAGTTAGAAAACCAACCTACTCAATATAAGAAATCTTCCTTGGTAAGAGTGCCTATTCGCTTAGGAGCAGATGTATTTTTTAATGGGAAAGTTTCAGAGCATAATATTGCAAGAATGGAAGATTCTATGCAAGCTTTTAGCCTTTTGTTAAAAGCACATGGAGTGGATAAATATAGAGCCTGTGCTACATCGGCTATGCGAGAAGCAAAAAATGGAGCTGAGGTAGTGGCACTGTTGAAAAAAGAAACTGGAATCTCGATAGAATTAATCGATGGAGAAGCTGAAGCTAATATTATTGCACAAACCAATTTATCGGACTTACTAAATACAAAAAAGAATTTTTTATACGTCGATGTAGGTGGTGGAAGTACAGAATTGAATTTTTATAGTGCAGGAAAATTCTTAGGGACAAGGTCCTTTCGCCTGGGTACAGTTCGATTGTTGAATGACAACAACATTCAAGAGGAAACAAAGCGAATGAAGGAGTGGATTCTAGAAACAACGGATGGCTTTACAGGAATATCGCTTATAGGATCAGGGGGAAATATAAACCACATCCATAAGTATAGCGGTCGGAAGAAAAATAAGCCACTAACTTATGCTTATCTACGATCTTATTATAATACCGTTCGAAACTACACTTATAATGAACGGATTATGAAAATGGAAATGAAACCCGATCGTGCCGATGTTATCGTGCCAGCCACACGAATCTATCTACAAGCTATGAAATGGGCCAATGCCAAACGAGTTTTTGTTCCTAAAATCGGTCTAGCCGATGGCATAGTTAAAGGGTTGCATAACGATTCCTTTAAGTAACACATGGCATACGCCTTTGAAAAACTCCGTTGTTTAGTGGACGTATTACATTCTACAAATTAAAAAAAATATAAAAAATAAAGCGCTTAATCACTCGCTACGCTTCTATTTTATAGGATTCAGTCGCTTACAGTCCTACTGTTTTAAAATGTCTCGAAGCAAGTTAAAAATGATCCTCCTCCTTCCGAAATAACGCAAGATTGCTATTCGCACCAAAGAAAACACAAATTACAAACTCAGCATTTACTTTTCCTATCCTACAATTTACAACCTATAACCTACCCCTTTAATAAAATTCAACTCAGTATTATTGTTTAGCTGTAAATAATTATTTAGGTTTGTCTAAATTTAAAATAGACAATATGAAAATAAAAATTACTTTAGGCTTATTACCTCTGTTTTTAGTGGGATGTGAAGTGTTTGCGCCTACGGAATTAGAAGAGTACGAACTATTAGATGGGCCGATTGATGGACTTACTCACGCAGAATCACGACGATTTGTTGCAGGTGATGTTGCCTTTAACGATCAGATATTTACTGCAGAAACAGGATTGGGCCCAGTCTTTACTGGAACAAGCTGTGTAAGTTGCCATGCTGGCGATGGTAAAGGACACCCATTTAATCAGTTTATCCGTTTTGGACAAAGCGATGAAACTGGAAATCACTTTTTAGATCAAGGTGGCCCTCAGTTACAAAACAAAGCATTACCAGGCTATGAACCTGAAATTTTGCCAGAAGGAGCACCACATGCAACATTCTTAGCACCGGCAGTAACTGGTTTAGGATATTTCGATGCGGTGACCGATGCTTACTTATTGGATATAGAAGCAGAACAAGCACAACGAACCGATGGAATACATGGTGAAGTACATTGGAATCACGTACCAGACTATGTTACGTTGAGACCTAACGCTATAACAAAAGATGGAAAGTATATCACTCGCTTTGGGAAAAAAGCTTCGGTATACGATTTATTACAACAAACCGCCGACGCATATAATCAAGATATTGGCATTACGTCGTTTTACGAACCTTATGATACTTATAGTGGCGACATGTTATCGCCAGAAATCGATAGACAAACCATAAGCGATGTGGTGTTTTACTTACAAACATTAAAAGCACCAGTGCCTCGTAATCAGGATAATCCAGATGTTATTGCAGGACGGAATTTATTTGACCAAGTCCAATGTGCCGTATGTCATAGACCGAATATGGAAACTGGATATTCGCCAATTGAAGTATTATCGAATGTAACTTTTCATCCATACACCGATTTACTTCTTCATGATTTAGGTCCAGAACTAAATGATGGCTACACCGAAGGTTTTGCCAACTCTGCACAATGGCGTACGGCACCGCTTTGGGGTTTAGGCTTATCTAAGGATTCACAGGGCGGAAAATACTACCTAATGCACGATGGGCGTGCTAAGAGTATAGAAGAAGCGATAGCCTTACACGGAGGCGAAGCAGCCAATTCTAGAGCACTGTTTGAACAGTTATCACAAGAAGAAAAACATCAAGTCCTTACATTCTTAGAATCTTTATAAACCATGGATAGAGCTAAATTCATAAAAACGCTTGGTTGTGCTATTATAGGTGCACCACTTGCTATGAGCTTGTTAAACTCTTGCGAGAGCATTTATTATGCGCAAACCAAACAAGTGGACGGAAAGTATATAGTGAAAAAGTCGGAGTTTATACAAACGAAAGCTAAAGGCACATCTTTTAGAAACTTTGTATTGATAAACAAAGGAGTAGGAGGCTATCCTATTTGCTTATATCGAAATGGTGAAGACGATTATACGGCATCTTTACTTCAATGCACCCACCAAGGTTGCGAGCTAGACGTAGGCGGAGGTATTTATACCTGTCCATGTCATGGTAGTGAATTTAGCACCAATGGTGAAGTACTGCAAGGACCAGCAGAAAAACAATTAAAAACATTTCCTATAACAACAGATCATGAAAATATTTACATCCACCTTGTATAAATTAATGGCCATAGGTTTGTTCCTTTGGACAACCACAGGGTTTGCACAACAAAGCAAGGATTCTATAATGAATATGGATGCTGCTTTTAATCGACCATATTTAACCTCCGAAAAGTCACCCGTTTCTTTAGGAGGCTATTTAGAGGCGAATACCATACATAGTGTAAACGATGAAGGCGATACCGACGGCTTGTCATTTCAAGCAAGAAGACTTACGCTTTTTGTATCGGCAAGTATTTCCAAAAGAATCAAGTTTATGACCGAAATCGAATTCGAAGATGGGGGAGATGAAGTGGAAATAGAGTTTGCTTCTATGGATGTTGCTTTTCATCCGTTGGTTAATCTACGCGGAGGAATTGTAATGAATCCTATCGGAGCCTTCAACGAAAACCACGACGGCCCAAAATGGGAGTTTGTAGAACGACCAAATGTAGCTACAGAATTGCTTGGCGCCACCTTGTCTAATGCTGGATTCGGATTACACGGGAAAACCTATCATAAAAACTGGATTTTTGGCTACGAAGCGTATTTAACCAATGGATTTAATAATACCATAATCTCTAATGATAAAGACAAGACTTATTTGCCAGCTGGAAAAGCAGATTCAGATAGGTTTATGAGTAACGCTAGCGGAAAAGCCATGTTCACAGGGAAAATTGCAATTAAAAACAGACACTTAGGCGAGGTAGGATTTTCCTACATGGGAGGTACTTATAACCAACACATAGACGATGGCGAGGATATAGAAGATCCAGCCGATGTGAATGTATATGCTATAGATTTACATACCGAAATCCCACGATGGGGTACGCAAATTATCGGTGAAATAGCTTGGGTTAACGTGCAGATTCCAGATACTTATACGCAACAGTACGGAAAGAAACAGATGGGTATGTTCGTAGATGTAGTACAACCTGTATATCGCAATACCATTTTAGATTGGGAAAATGCTACAGTAAATCTAGCCGCTAGGTTGGATTATGTAGATTGGAATGTAGGCCGGTTTAACGAAACAGGTACAAGAATTGGCGATGAGGTGCTAGCTATAACCCCAGCCATAAGCTTTAGACCAACACCAAGAACTGTTTTCCGAGTCAATTATAGGTACGAATGGGAAACCGATGTTATGAACAACCCACCTGGGCATGAAGCTACTTGGTATTTTGGTTTTAGCACTTATTTTTAAAATAATGTTTACTTAGATTAATTATTTTTCTCTCATATTTAGTTTTGATTTTAGTAAACACTCCCCTTTGGTCTTAGGACGGAAGGGGAGTTTTGATTTTCACAAACAGAATTAAATAAGTTAAATTTGATAAGGGAAATTACATCATAGATAAACTCAGATTATCGCAGATTATTTAATCCGTGTAAATCTGTGTAAATCCGTGGTGAAGGGATAAGTAATTTTCCACCACAGATATACTCAGATTATCACAGAGTATTTGATCCGTGTAAATCTATGTAAACCTGTGGTGAAAAAAGGATTACGCCTCTCGATTCACGAATCAAACCATATACGCCAAAAGCATTCCTAAAAGAATTAATAGCACTTTAGAAATATGAAACTTATGGTTTTTGTTGCTTTCAAAAAGTAGGGTGGTGGATAAGTGTAAGAAAACCCCTACAACTACAGCATAGATTTCGGTTAGATACGAAGTAATCCATTGGCTACTTGCTGCAAGATACACGCCTATAGGTGTCAT
>DATGSX010000017.1:0-20553 GCA_035302145.1 Flavobacteriaceae bacterium
AATTTTGCTGATAGTCCGCTTTGATGATACTCCTCCACCAAAGCAAACATTTTTTCTTGTAGGCTCATCTTTAATCTTATTTTTAAACAAAACTAAGAAGAGACTTGCAGCGAGACAATATGCGGTTGGTGGGGCGGATACCACTGATCACACATCACACCTGAGCTAGCGAAGGCACATAACACCATAACGACATTACCACATAACGATTAAGCAATTAAACGATTCACCGATTAACCGCGTAGGTGCCACAAGCACCGAAGCTACCTCACTGTTACTTTAATCAGGTTCACCGATAACTGACCCCCGACCACCGATCACCGACCACCATTCTCACTCCATTATAGCATCCTTCATTTTAGCTGTAATCTCTTCAAGCCCGAGGTTATCAATACTCCCAATATGCGTATGCTTTTTTGAAGTATCTGGCTCGTAGGTACCCTCTTGCACTTGTTTTCCGATTTGTCGGTAGGCATCTCGGAAGGATACACCGTTTTCTACTAGGGTATTGATGGTATCTACTGTAAACAGGTACTTATACTTTGGATCGTTGCAATCGATTTCTTGTGGTATCATTTTTTCAATGCTGTAATTGAATATGACTAGAACATCGAGCAAATCGATACAAGACTGGATCATATTTTCCTTTAGCAACTGAAAGTCCCGATGGTAGCCAGAAGGAAGGTTGTTTGTAAGTAGAAGCATTTCGCCATAAACGGCTTGAATCTTATTACACTTTCCTCGGATAAGCTCAAATACATCGGGGTTCTTTTTATGCGGCATAATACTACTTCCTGTAGTGAGTTCTTGTGGGAAGCTTAGGAAATTGAAGTTCTGGCTGTTATATAGGCAGATATCCATTGCGAATCTAGACAAGGTATTGGCCAAGCCACCCATGGCAGCTGTTAATGTTCGCTCGGCTTTTCCACGGGATAATTGGGCCGCCACAGAGTTAAACTTCAAGGTTTTAAATCCTAATTGTTCTGTGGTATGGAAACGGTCTATTGGAAACGAACTTCCATAGCCTGCGGCAGAGCCCAGTGGATTCTGATCTACCACCTTTTGTGCAGCATTAAGCATATACATATCGTCTATTAAAAGCTCCGCGTAGGCCGAAAGCCATTGTCCGAACGAAGATGGCATGGCTACTTGAAGGTGGGTATAGCCAGGCAGTGATTTATCTTGATACGTTTCGGCAAGATGTATAAGGGTATGGAAAAGCCCTTCGGTTTTATCTTTTAACTCCGATAAAAAATCTTTGTAGTAAAGGTGTAAGGCAACCAAAACTTGATCGTTTCGCGAGCGTGCGGTATGAATTTTCTTCCCTACCTCTCCCAAAGCACCTACCAAAACTTGTTCGAGTTTTGAATGTACATCTTCAAATTGTGCTTCTATTTGAAAAGATCCGTTTTTAATGGACTCTTGCACCTCCTTTAGAACCTGTGCAATGGTTTGGAGTTCTTGGTTGGTTAGTATTCCTATTTTACACAGCATCTTAGCGTGTGCCAAGGATGCCTGCACATCATATTCTGCAAGGTGCAGGTCTATTTCACGGTCTTTTCCAACCGTAAATTTTTCTATTCTTTTATCTATGCTAAATCCTTTATCCCAAAGTTTCATTTCTTCTGTTTTATATTATTTTATTTAATAAATCGATATACTTTTCTATTCCTTCTTCTATTTCTTGAACGTAAATAAATTCGTCTGCGGTGTGTGATCTTGTGCTATCGCCTGGTCCGAGCTTTAAAGACGGGCAGGAAAGTACTGCCTGATCGGACAAGGTGGGCGAACCATAGGTTGCCATGCCCATTGCTATACCAGCCTGAACCAACGGGTGCGTTATGGGAATGCTACTGGAATTTAAGCGTAGACTACGTGGTGTAATCCTATCGCAAGGGGACTCCTTTTGGAGTATGGCAGCGATTTCTTGATTGGAATACGCCTCGTTTACTCGCACGTCCACCACCAAGTCTACCACGGCAGGTATAGCATTGTGTTGCTTGCCCGCGTTTATTTGCGTTACAGTCATCTTTACCTCCCCTAGTATTTCGGAGGTTTTTTTAAAGAGATAATTCTTAAACCAGTTTATTACTTCTATAGATTTATAAATAGCATTATCGGCATTTGGATGTGCGGCATGCCCTGGAGTACCCATAACTTTTGCATCGAAAACCACCAAGCCTTTTTCGGCTATAGCCATATTCATCAAAGTGGGTTCTCCTACTATAGCTACATCTATCTTTGGAAGCATGGGCAACACACTGCTCAAGCCATTGCTTCCACTGTTTTCCTCTTCGGCAGAGGCCACCATAACCAAGTTATAGGCTAGCTCTTTTTCTTGATAAAAATGTGCGAAGCAGGTTAATAGGGAAACCAAGCAGCCACCGGCATCGTTGCTGCCAAGACCATACAATTTGCCGTCTACTATTTCTGCTTGAAACGGATTACGGGTATAGGCCGAGTTAGGTCGAACCGTATCGTGATGGGAGTTTAACAGCAAGGTGGGCTTATTTGCATCAAAGAATTTATTCTTAGCCCAAAGGTTATTCCCTACTCTATGATGGTCTATGTTTTGCTCTTTGAACCACTCCGAAATAAGCTGGGCGGTTTCCTGTTCTTCCGTTGAAAACGAAGGGGTTTCAATTAATCTTTTTAAAAGCCTTATGGCTGAATCTGTTTGTTCGTTTTTCATTTTCCTATGGATTTAATAGTGGTGTAGCTTCCTTTAGAATCGGATAGTATGGAACTATCGCCTATAGAGATTTTATAAACTCCGTTTAAAACAGACTTCAATGCGGTTTCTATTTTTGGCAGCATACCTCCAGTAATGGTATTCTCTTCTTTCAGTTTTTTAAATTTTTGCTCGTTGATATTTAAAATGACCGAGTCTTTATCGTCCATATCTTTCAACACTCCTTTTTGTTTGGACAGATACTTTAGTTCGACTCTATAGTGCTTAGAAAAAGCTGTGGCGATTTCAGAAGCGATGGTATCGGCATTGGTATTAAGCAACTGTCCCTTTTGGTCATGGGTAATAGCACAAAACACAGGTGTTAGATTAAGATTCAGAAACGATTCAATCAACTCGGTATTTATGTTATCTATATCCCCTGCAAAGCCATAATCCACTTCAGTAACCTCTCTCTTATGGCATTGTATACAATTCCCATCGGCACCTGTCAAGCCGATGCCATTGCAGCCCAAAGCCTGTAAGGCGGTGACAATAGATTTATTTATTTTCCCTGCATAAGCCATGGTTACTACCTCCAAGGTTTCTTTGGTGGTAATCCTTCTTCCTTCTACTTTTTGAACAGACACCTCCATTTTATCTGAAAGTCGTGTAGCGTAATCGCCTCCTCCGAGAATGAGGATCTTCTTTTCCTTTATTTTAGAGAAGTTATCCAGGCATTCCTCCATTAAGGATGCATCGTCTAAAATGTGGCTTCCGATTTTTATGATGATCAGCTTCTCTTTCATAACAGTATGTTTTTAAGTAGTTGATATAAAACAGACTGCGCGATATAGGTTCTATTTCCTGCCTGTTGGGTTACAACAGATTGGTCACTATCTAAAACTTCATCCGCTACAACCAGGTTTCGACGGACAGGAAGGCAATGCATAAATTTTGCATTCCCCAGCTTATCTAGATCCATCATCCAATTAGGGTCTGTATTTAAAACCTTCCCGTAATCTTGGTAACTACTCCAGTTCTTCACATAAATAAAGTCGGCATCCTTACAGGCTAGCTCCTGGTCGTACACCACTTTCGTATCTTTTACAATGGCTGGATTTAGCTCATATCCTTTGGGATGCGTTATTACCAAATCCACTTCTTGCTGTTGCATAGTTTCTACAAACGAATTGGCAACTGCATGGGGCAAGGCTCTTGTATGTGGTGCCCAAGACAATACTACTTTAGGGCGTTGCTTTAGTTTTAGCTCGTTTATAGTAAACGCATCGGTTAAACCTTGAAGGGGATGTAAGGTGGCACTTTCCATATTTACAATGGGAATGCTAGCATACTTTCGGAAACTAGTTAAAATAAACTCCGAAGCATCTTTTTCTTTATCGGTCAAAGAAGGAAAAGCTCGAATGGCCAATATATCTCCAAATTGACTCAGCACCGCAGCTGCTTCTTTAACGTGCTCTGCCGTGTCTAAATTCATTTTAGCTCCTTCCTCAAATTCCAACTGCCATGCATCGTTTACATTTAGTGTAACCACCTCCATACCCAAGTTCCTAGCTGCTTTCTCTGTACTAAGCCGGGTTCGTAAACTGGCATTAAAGAATAGTAATAGCAAGGTTTTATGCTTGCCGATTTCCTTTTCGGAGAAGGGATTCTTTTTGAACTTTGAAGCTAGATTTAAGGTTTCTTCCATAGAAGGAAGGTCGAGTAAGTTTACAAACTGTTTCATTATGGTAATGCGATTTTTAATGCTGAAATAAATGTGTCTACGTGTTCTTTTTGAATGGTTAATGGCGGGAGTATCCTCAATAAGTTTTTGTTATTGGAGTTTCCTGTAAATATATGATGGGTATACACCAGCTGTTCGCGGAGTTTTGCAATTGGAAAGTCGAATTCCAAGCCCAACATTAGCCCCCTACCCTTGATTTTCTTGATCTGTGGGATTTTACTTGCTTCTGAAATAAAGTAGTTGGAAACTTCGGTAACATGCTGCATCAGCTTCTCTTCTTCCAATACTTCCAACACACTTAAAGCGGCAGTACAAGCCAAGTGGTTGCCACCAAACGTGGTTCCTAGCATGCCATATTTTGCTTGGATATGGGGTGCGATTAAAACTCCTCCTATTGGAAAACCATTGCCCATGCCCTTTGCGATGGTAATGAGGTCGGGCTGTATACCGTGTTTCTGAAATGCAAAGAAATCTCCAGTTCTTCCAAAACCGGATTGTACTTCATCGGCTATCAATAATACGTTATACGTTTTAGCCAGTTGTTCTAAGGCTTTATAAAATTCAGAAGCTGCCTCATCAAGACCGCCAACTCCTTGAATGCACTCAAAGATAATAGCACAGACCCCTCCTTTTTTCAAGGACTTCTCCACTCCATCTAAATCGCCTAACTCAAAAAAGTCGACCTGCTGCTGTGCATTCAATGGTGCATTTATCTTGGAATTATCGGTTGCAGCAACCGCTGCAGAAGTTCTTCCGTGAAAGCCATTTTTAAAGGCGATAACACGGGAGGCTTGGGTGTGAAAGGAAGCTAACTTTAAAGCATTTTCGTTTGCCTCGGCTCCTGAATTGCATAAAAACAATTGATAGTCCGGGCAGTTAGAAAAACTTACTAGTTTCTCTGCTAAGGCTTCTTGAATTTTATTTTGAACCGAGTTGCTATAAAAGCCTATGGCATCTATTTGTGCCTTTAGGTTCTGTTTGTATTTTGGATGTCCATGGCCTATGGATAGTACCGCGTGTCCGCCATAAAGGTCTAAGTACGCTGTTCCTTCTTGGTCGTACACATACACATCTTTTGCCTTGGTAAGATGGATGTTTAACAATGGATATACTGGAAATAAACTCATAATAATTCTTTTTTACACTTTAAAAATAACTTGCTTTCAACTGCAGACCTGTTGTCTCCTCTAGTCCGAATAGCAGGTTCATATTCTGAACTGCTTGTCCAGAGGCTCCTTTCAAAAGATTGTCTATCGCACTAGTTATAAGCAGCTTATCTTTGTACTTTTTTAAATGAAGCAAACACTTATTGGTGTTTACCACCTGCTTTAAATGAATGGCCTTTTCTGAAACCACGGTAAACGGATGGGTTTCGTAATACGTGCTATATAAATCCACAGCCTCTTCTTCGGAACCATAAAAAGAAGTGTACATAGTGGCGAATATGCCTCTTGAGAACCCTCCCCTATTTGGGATGAACAGCAGTTCGTTCTTGAAGTTTTTTTGAAGACTGTTTAAGGTCGCGTTCACCTCCGCCAAATGCTGGTGTTCGAAAGCTTTATAGTGGGAGAAATTCGCCTCTCGCCAAGTAAAATCAGTTGTTTCAGACAATGCTGTTCCTGCCCCTGTGGCGCCTGTTACCGCGTTTATATGCACATCGCCCATCAGTTTGTTTGTCGCAGCTAAGGGTAGCAAAGCCAATTCGATAGCCGTAGCAAAACACCCTGGGTTTGCAAGGGATTGTGCGGAGTTAATCTTCTCTTTATTTAATTCTGGAAGCCCATAAACAAACGAATTCCCTTCAGTAGCCAATCTGAAATCATTGCTTAAATCGATGATTTTGGTGTGTTCTGAAAACGTGTTTTCTTTTAAAAAATCTTTAGATTGTCCATGTCCCAAACAAAGGAATACCACATCTACATCGGTAGATATTTCGTTCGAAAAACACCTCCTTGTATCACCTATTAAATCTTGATGGACATGTGCCAATGGGTTGCCTGCATTGGAAGTGCTACAAACAAAATTCAGGTGTACCTTATCGTGATGCAAAAGAATACGAATCAATTCCCCAGCTGTATAGCCAGCTCCGCCAATTATTCCTACTTCTATCATAGCTGGGCGTGTATTTCTTGGTAGGTTTTATTTTGGTTTCCAAGGATTTTGATAAACCCCTTTGCTTCTTCTGCAGACCACTGAAGGTTCTCTTCGCCATAACTTCCGAACTTAGGGTGCATCAAATCGTTTTCCGAGGCAATGCCATCCAAGCTAAAGTGATAGGGTTTTAAAGTTAGGTAGACCTCGCCCGTCACAGCTTCTTGTGAGCTGATAAGGAAAGCTTCTATATTTCGCATCACAGGATCTAAAAACTGTCCTTCATGTAAATGCATTCCGTACCAGGAAGCTAGGTTTTCCTTATGTTGTAATTGCCATTTGGTGAGCGTATGCTTCTCCAGCAAATGATGTGCTTTTATAATTATAATTGCAGCAGCAGCCTCAAAGCCAACTCTTCCTTTTATCCCCACAATGGTATCGCCCACATGAATGTCGCGGCCAATAGCATAGGCAGAAGCAATTTTTTCTAACTTCTCAATATTGGATATAGCATCTGCTTTCTCCCCATCAATAGCTATCAATTCTCCTTTATCAAAAGAAAGACTTATCTGTTTTTCTTCTTTCGCTACTAGTTGTGACGGATAAGCGCTTTCGGGCAACGGATTTCTTGAAGTAAGTGTTTCGTCTCCGCCCACACTCGTTCCCCAAAGTCCTTGGTTGATGGAGTATTTCGCTTTTTCCCAACTGAGAGCGATATTATTAGCTGCTAAATAATCCAATTCCTCTTGTCGAGAAAGGCCTTGGTCACGGATAGGAGTTAAGATTTTAATTTCTGGAGCAAGGGTTTGAAAAATCATATCAAATCGAACTTGATCATTTCCAGCTCCCGTACTGCCATGTGCTATGTAGTCCGCTCCCATTTCCTTTGCATAGAGCGCTATCTCTATTGCCTGCACGATTCTCTCGGCACTTACCGACAGTGGATAGGTATTGTTTTTTAATACGTTACCAAAGATGAGGTACTTTATCACCTTCTCATAATACGCCTTTTTAGCATCGATGTTTTTATAATTCTTCACACCAAGTTGGTAGGCTTTATTCTCTATTTCTATTTTTTCTTCTTCAGAAAATCCGCCCATATCTACACTTACCGCATAGACCTCAAGTCCTAGGTCTTTGGATAGATACATGGCACAATACGAAGTGTCTAAGCCGCCACTATAGGCTAATACTACTTTTTTCATTTTTATTTAAGTTTAGGTTTAAGAAAAGTTGCTTCTTTTATTCGCTTTAATCGTTCGAAAGTTTTCATCTTTCGACTTTTAGATTTCTTTTGTGTTGGATCATACAGCATGCCTGTACACAAACACATTTCTCGATTGGTACGCTTTAGTACGTCGAAGTTTTGACAAGTCTCACAGCCTTTCCAAAAAGCAGGATCTGTTGTTAATTCAGAGAAAGTAACCGGTTTACAACCTAGCTCACTATTCATTTTCATTACCGCCAAGCCGGTGGTAATACTGAATGCTTTGGCATTAGGATACTTCACTTTTGCAAGTTGGAAAATCTTCTTTTTAATTGCTCTTGCCACACCCCTACCACGATAGTCTGGATGGACAATTAAAGCGGAGTTTGCTACGTACTTTTCGTCTTCCCAAGTATCGATATAGCAAAAGCCAACAAAAGTTTGATTATCCAGGGCAATTACCGCATTGCCTTGTTTTATTTTCTCCTGGATATGTTCCGGAGTTCGAGTTGCGATACCAGTTCCTCGAACCTTAGCAGATTCAGCAATGGTAGCGCAAATGCTAGCTGCATAATGTAAATGCATAGCATTAGCGATGATGATTTTCATCAAGCACTTATTTTAAGTTAAAGGAATATGATTTAATGGATATGCGGAACTGGACGCACCTAGTTCCAAAAGAAAGGAAGCACCCCTAAGGGCGGCGGCGGAAAAACCTATGTTTGTCTAAAGCGATTACCACATTGGTTTGCGTAGTTTTCTCCTGGATATATTCCGGAGTTCGAGTAAGGATACCAATACCTTGAACCTTGGCAGGCTCCGCTATGGTACCACAAATAATAGTTGCATGTTTTGAATGCATAGCATTAGCGATGATGATTTTCATCAAACACTTATTTTAAGTTAAAAGAATATAGTTTAGTCGATAAGCGGAACTGGACTCACCTAGTTCCAAAAAAATGGAAACACCCCTAAGGGCGACGGCGGAAAAGCCTAGAAGTAATAGAAAATAGCACAGTGCTCCCTCCGAAGAAACGGAAGAAGAAGCTAAAAGATGTAGTATGTAGGTTGCCCAATACTGAATTCACTGTCTATACTTTCTAATTGAAAGGACAAACTTAATACAATCTCTTTAATTAAAAACCATTAAATGCTATATTTATTTTCTAAACTCAAATTGGCACTATACGCATCTTACAAGGTTACAATTCATTGTGCCGCCAAACACATAGTTTTTTAAGACAAAAAATTCTTTACTATAACCAACACCACATTGAAGTTGCGAATTAAAAAATGTAAGATTTTGTGTCTATATCGTATAAGTATTTAATTTTCTGTGGAAAGAATCGCGGGAATCTTTTCCTCACTCTTACGAGAATTTTGCTAATTCGCTGATACGCAAAATCGCTTTCTCACTCTTGCAGATGTTTTTTATATTTTATTACCCTCCCAAGTTTATTTCGAGATCTTATGTTTTTATGTCTGCGGATTCTTGCTAGTAGGTACTTGTAACTAATGATCCGTATTTCCTGAGCGATAACAAAGGTATTTCTAATCAAGCGAGATGTAGCGAGCGACTAACCCGTTGGAGCTTGCGACAACACTAAACTTTCTAAACAGTTCCGAAGAATAAATAAAGTCATTATTACAGGGTACTATCGTTTACTAGTTCACAGGTTTACCGATCACAGATCACTGACCACCGACCGCTCATAACGCCATAACCGCATAACGATTAAACAATTAAACAAACAATTAAGTTAATATGATGTTAAGCTTACTACAAATCCCTGCTTCTATTGTATTATTAGCCGTGTACTGCGTTTATTTTATGTAAGTTATATGTTAGTAATAAGGAATGAACCTTTAAAACATTAAATTTTATGAACGCAAAAAGTAATCTAAATAGACCATACACTTCCCATGATCAAAATCCTGAAATAAAGGAAGGTGGACAAGAAAGAGATTCTGGCAATCAACACAAGAATCCAACACACCAAACAGACCCCAATTCCCATCCAGAAAACAAGCCTAAAGAAGAGGAAGAATAAATTTAATACTGTCGTCGGAGGAAGAGAACCATCACTTCATTACCATTGACATTCTTATGTAACAACCTATTTTTAATGATTTGCACAGTCTACCTTACAGTAAATTGCATCTATTCATAACTTCTAATTGCTTCCATTTTCAATGTTATTCCAATCCTGAATTCTCGAAACAGTTTGAATGGAGGGATCACTATTTCAAAACAAGAGATGTTGAATTCCATAGAAATCAGGACACAACGTCGTTCAGCATGACAGGAAAGACAAGAGACTTAACCATTCGGTTTTCTGGAGAAAAAGCAAAATCTCTAATGGGGTTAAAACCCCTATTATTACACTTATTATATCCCACTGCTAAAGCAGTGGGCAATAGCTATCTTACTATACTTTTTTAGATCTGATAGGTACATTATAAGGAAAGAATTTCCTGTCCACCAATCACTGAGCACTGACCCCCGATCCCTCATAACGCCTGAGCTAGCGAAGGCACATAACACCATAACGCCATAACCGCATAACGATTAAGCAATTAAACGATTCACCGATTAACCGCGTAGGTGCCAACAGCACCGAAGCCACCTAAATGTTACTTTAATCAGGTTCACCGATAACCGTCCACTGACCACCGAATAATCGATTACGATCCAAGCAAAAACTCATTCAACAAGCCGATATACTTCTCTATCCCCTCTTTTATTTCTTGAACATAGATATATTCATCGGCAGAGTGTGATCTTGTACTATCGCCTGGACCTAGCTTTATAGAAGGACAGGTCAGCTTTGACTGATCGGATAAGGTTGGAGAGCCGTAGGTGTTCATGCCTATAGCTAAGCCGGCTTGGACTAACGGATGGGAACTTGCAATACTGCTGGATTTTAAAAGCAAATTACGTGGTTCTATGACATCGCAAGGAGATTCTCTTTGAATTATCTCCGTAACCTCTTCGTTGGTATACCTATCGTTTACCCGTACATCGACTACCAAGTTTACTTCTGCTGGAATGGCATTGTGTTGTTTGCCGCCGTTAATCTGGGTTACGGTCATCTTTACCTCGCCTAACGTATCGGAGGTTTTATCGAACTTATAATTCTTAAACCAGTTCAAGACGTCTATGGTTTTATGAATGGCATTATTGTTATTCGGATGTGCGGCATGTCCGGGAGTACCTTTAATTTTCGCATCAAAAACCACCAAGCCTTTTTCTGCTATAGCCATATCCATCAAGGTTGGTTCTCCCACGATAGCCAAATCGATTTCAGGTAGTTTAGGTAGTACACTTAGTAAACCATTTTCACCGCTAATCTCCTCTTCTGCCGAGGCTACCATCACTATATTATAGGATAGGTCTTGTTTATCGTAGAAGTAAGCAAAACTGGTCAACAGCGACACTAAACACCCTCCGGCATCATTACTCCCCAGACCGAATAGCTTACCGTCTTCGATATGTGGATGAAACGGATCACGTGTATAAGCCTCGTTTGGCATTACCGTATCGTGATGCGAGTTTAAAAGTAAAGTAGGCTTGTTTGCATCAAAGTATTGGTTTGTAGCCCACAGGTTATTCACCGCTCTTTTGTAGGGTATTTCATTCGCATCAAACCACTCGGCAAGAATCTGCGCTGTTTCGTCCTCTTCGGTTGAAAACGAAGGGGTTTTTATCAATCTTTTTAATAGCGCTATAGCGGATTCTGTATGTTCGTCACTCATTATATTTTTGCTTAATTAGAGGCAATATTATTTTTTTATCCGTGTACCGGATTTAGCTCTACAATATAATCATGTAATTTAATAAAGGGAAACTGTTTTGAGTAGATTGTTAGGTTATTTGTGGTTTGGGGATGCGAGGGGTCTGTTCTTCGGGACAGGAGCAAACACAATTAAGATTCTATCGATTAAATTCATCTGAATCCCAATTTATAGGATTATTGATAATATAATTTTTAATTCTATAATAGGAGTTTTCGTTACGGACAATATGATCATGGAAACGGGATTGCCATTTGAAATCCGGTTGGATATAACGGGCATTTTTGGTTACCCCGATTTTAAACCCACGAATAATAGACGATAAATTTCTAGATTGTGGACCGAATTTATTTTTGTAGGAGGATGGTTGTGATGTTTTAGGTTTTTGTAGTAGAGACGCAAAATTTTGCGTCTCTACCGTATTATGGCTATCATTTTTTGCAATTTCGATTAATCCATGTACGTGATTGGGCATAACCATATGATTATGCAAAACAACAAATGGAAAATGATTGGGGATGGCCAACCAACATGTATTCGCAATTTCACCAATATCAGATAAATTCATTACCCCATTCCTAATGTTACCAAAATAATGACGCCTATCTTTGGTGCATATGGTAACAAAATAAATTCCGTCTCTTCCATAATCCCACCCAGGCAATCGAGAGGATTTTATTCGATATTTCCCATTGAATTTTTTCATTTTAGAATCAAATATTTTCGATTAAAATGATGTGTATTTTTATAATTACAAGATACTAACAACCATTATAACTAACAACTAAAGAACTGACATACAGACATGTAAAGTCAAATTTAAATACAGAACCCAAACAATCAGATCAAACGCAATCACAAAAACACAAGCCAATAATTAACCCAGGAAGCTGGCATGGGCCTAAATGGAACGAAGGGACATCCTATGTTTGCAATGGAACGATTCGCCTTAATAAATTAATAGGAAATCAAGATTAATATCCTATCTTTGTAGCTTTTTGATAATGGCTGGGACAATAATTATATAAAAAGAAAATTTAAGTCATATAACGCCCTAGTTTCGAACCTATTTTTAGCACTAGATTGTAAAAAAAATATTCATGCAACAAACCATACCAAGATTTAGATCTTTTAGAGCCTCTGACATTAAAAATGAAGTGTTGGCTGGTTTAACGGTCGCTATGACCATGATTCCAGAATCTTTATCCTTTGCTATCCTAGCTGGTTTATCCCCTTTAACCGGACTGTATGCAGCATTTTTAATGGGAATAGTTACAGGAATCTTCGGTGGTAGACCAGGCATGGTATCAGGTGGTGCAGGTGCTACTGTTGTAGTACTAATGGCACTAGCCGCTTCCCATGGTCCGGAGTATTTATTTGCAGCCGTAGTTATGGCTGGAATAATTCAGTTATTTGTGGGCATTTTTAAACTAGGGAAATTCGTTACCCTAATTTCCGAGCCTGTAATGTATGGTTTCCTTAACGGATTAGCCATTATTATCTTCATGTCGCAAGTAGCCCAGTTCAAAGTGGTACAGGACGGCGTGGAGTCTTGGATGCACGGCCCTAACCTATACATAATGATGGCGCTTACGGCCCTAACCATAGCCATTGTTATATTCTTTCCAAGAATAACCAAGGCCATCCCATCCTCTCTAGTTGCTATAGCGGTAGTATTTGCAATTGTAATGCTTCTAGGAATTGATACTAAACAGGTAGTCGACATTGCTTCGGTAAGCGGTAGCCTACCAAGCTTTAGCATTCCTAACGTGCCTTTTGACATAGAGACATTAAAAATCATTTTCCCATATGCTATAGTAATGGCGAGTGTGGGACTTATAGAGACGCTCTTAACGCTAAATATGGTGGATGAGCATACACAAACCAAAGGGAAGCCAAATCAGGAAGTAGTAGCACAAGGAGTAGCTAATATGACCAACGGTTTCTTTGGTGGAATGGGTGGTTGTGCCATGGTAGCACAAACGCTAGTAAACCTTGAAGCTGGAGCAAAAACTAAGTTTGCTGCAATTATCGGTGCACTAACCATTCTTTTAGTAATTCTTATAGGTAGCCCAGTAATCGAACTAATTCCTATGGCAGCTTTGGTTGGAGTGATGATGATGGTAGCTATTAGTACTTTCCAGTGGGCTTCGTTCCGCATCATTACCAAAATGCCGAAGACCGATATCTTTGTAGGTATGCTAGTAGCCGCGATAACCGTAGCACTAAACAACTTAGCCTTGGCAGTACTGATAGGAGTAGTTATCTCTGCACTAGTATTTGCATGGAAAAAAGGAAAAGAATTTCAAGTGCATTCTTACATCAACAATAACGGTCATAAAGTATACGAAGTTTCAGGTCCACTATTCTTTGGAAGCACCACGATGTTTACCGATAAGTTCGATCCAAAAGGCGATCCAGACTTAGTAATCATCAACTTTAAAGATTCGGATGTAGCCGATATGTCGGCTATCGAGGCGCTGAATAAACTTCAAGGCAACTATAAGCGTTTTGATAAGAAAATTCTCTTAAGAGGATTAAGCGAAGAAAGTTTAAAGCGATTGGATAAATCCGAAGCGAAATTAAAAATCTCAAACGAAGAAGAGGGACAGTCGCAAATTGAAAAGTAGAATTAATTGAGGGGTACTCGTTAATCGTGAGTCGAAATTCGTGATTCGTAATCTGTCCTTTAAAGACATTGAGGTGGCTTCGAATTGCTAATGGTAACAAGTATGAATACCTTTTCTACGATTCATTGGAATAACCAATGGCTATTCAGGATTAGTCACGAATCTAGAATTACGATTCAAAAAAAAAGCCCCTTTACTACTCTAGTAGCAAAAGGACTTTTCATCATGGAAACTAAAAAAATATAATTACGCTTCTTCTAAGATTTGAGCCGCGTGGTCTTTAGTTTTTACTTTTGAGATAACCCGCTCCACTACTCCTTCTTCATCAAGAAGGAACGTCATTCGGTGAATACCGTCGAAGGTGCGTCCCATAAATTTTTTAGGGCCCCAAACTCCAAACCCATTTAAGATTTCTTTTTCTTCATCGGCCAATAAAGGAAATGGGAATTGGTGTTTTTCTTTAAAATTCTTTTGTCTTCTTTGGGAGTCGGCACTTACTCCAACAATCTCATAGCCTTTTTCCTGCAGTACTTCGTAATTATCTCTTAAGTTACAAGCTTCATTGGTACACCCAGGGGTGCTTGCTTTGGGATAGAAGAAAACGATTAGTTTCTTCCCTTTGTACTGTTCTAAGGTATGAATTTCACCATCTTGATCGGCCACCGAGAAATTTGGTGCCTTATCTCCTACTTTTAATGTCTTCATTATCTATTTTTGTATAAAAGTACAAAAAATGACCAAGCAAGAGAAAGTAAAGTTTGTTATAGATACCTTAAATGAGCTTTATCCTGAAACTCCTATACCATTAGACCATAAAGATCCTTATACCTTATTGATAGCGGTTTTGTTGTCCGCACAAAGCACCGATAAAAAAGTGAATGAGATAACCCCTCTATTATTTGAGGTGGCCGATAATCCTAAAGATATGATTAAACTTTCTGTGGAGGAGATTCGAGAGATTATCCGCCCTGTTGGCCTCTCCCCCATGAAAGCAAAAGGCATTCACGGCTTATCGCATATCTTATTGGACAAATACGGCGGACAAGTTCCTAAAGATATCGAAGCGCTAAAAGAGCTTCCTGCAGTGGGACATAAAACGGCTAGTGTGGTGGTAGCACAAGCTTTTAATATTCCAGCATTTCCGGTAGATACCCATATTCATAGACTGATGTATCGTTGGGCTTTAAGCACTGGACGAAATGTAACGCAAACCGAGCGCGATGCTAAACGGCTGTTTCCGAAAGACCTATGGAATAAGATACACATTCAAATCATTTTATACGGACGGGAGTATTCGCCTGCAAGAGGTTGGGATTTAGAGAAGGATATCATTACCAAAACGATTGGAAGAAAGTCGGTTATCCATGATTATTATAGGCAGCAGAGGCAACGAAACAGACGGAAATAAACAAAAAACAGCTGTCTTTATAAGTACTATACTTTAAGACAGCTGTTTTGATTTTAAACGCTAACTCTTCATCAATTAAGCATGATTTCCACGTCCATATTATCCGTGTGAATTACTTCTAAAGTCCTTGAGAACTCCAGAATTCTACGAATAGTTTCTGGTTTCGGCTCTAATTTTTGATTTTTCGCTGAACCACTTGGCGAACTGTAGTAAGTTTGTTTCATAGAATATGTTTTAAATTTCACATCATCTATAAAACGTAGAATATTCGCCAATATTGTTATTTAGTGAGAATAATATTATTTTCTTCGATTGTTCTTCGTAAATTGATCAATGCATACCGCATTCTACCTAGAGCGGTGTTGATACTTACTCCGGTTTGTTCGCTGATTTCCTTAAAACTCATGTCTCTATAAATACGCATGTGCAGCACTGTTTGTTGCTCCTCTGGCAAGGTATCTATCAACGATCGTAAGCTATCATCGATTTGCTCTTTGATTATCTTTCCTTCGGCATTCATACTGCCATCGGTCAACACAGAAAAAATATCGAAGTCCTCTCTGTTTTCAAACTTTGGCATACGATTGGCTTTTCGGAAATGATCGATAATCAAGTTATGTGTAATCCGCATTACCCAAGGCAAGAATTTCCCTTGTTCATTATATTTTCCGCGTTTTAAAGTTCGGATTACTCGGATAAAAGCATCCTGAAAGATATCTTCGGTGATATCTCTATCGTATACTTTAGAGTATATAAAATTATAAATGCGTTGCTTATGTCTAGTTATGAGCTCATTAAGTGCCTGCTCTTCGCCATTTAGGTATAGTCGTACTAATACCGCATCCGTTAGGTTGCCTTTGTCTAATCTCTCCATAATGTAATTGTAAACAATATGCCCACTTGCGCTTTGTAAAAAGCATGGACATTCTGCGTTATTTTCAGTTATTATTGTAAAGAGTAGAGGTTTTCTATAGGCTATAGGATGTTATTTTGCGTTTATGTATGAGTAAATATAAGAACTTTGTTTTTAAAGCACCAAGCAATATGGTGATTTTATTAGTAGAAAGAGTTTTACATCTGTGTTATCCTCTCTGCAAAATCGTATATTTGCAACTTTACATATCCTATAAATAATTCTCTTTGAGCACAAAACAAGAAATAGATACTAAAAAGAATATTTACATTCAAGGCGCACGCCTTCATAACCTAAAGAACATAGATGTACGCATTCCTAGAAACCAGCTAGTAGTAATCACAGGGCTATCTGGAAGCGGAAAATCTAGTTTGGCAATAGACACGCTATATGCCGAAGGGCAACGCAGGTATGTGGAAAGCCTCTCGTCGTATGCCAGACAGTTTTTAGGACGATTGAATAAACCCGAGGTCGATGCTATTTTGGGCATCTCGCCAGCTATTGCGATAGAACAAAAAGTAAACTCTACCAATCCACGCTCTACTGTAGGTACTTCGACAGAGATTTATGATTATATGCGGTTGTTATTTAGCAGAATTGGTAAAACCTACTCCCCTATTTCGGGCAATGAGGTGAAGAAAGACACCGTAACCGATGTGGTGGATTATATAAAAACTACTGCTGACGGCGATCGTATGCTATTATTAGCTCCGGTAATCCCAGAGGAAGGCAGAAGTATGCGAGATAAAGTGGAAGCGCTTAACCAACAGGGGTATGCTAGAATTCAAGTGGATGGGGAAACCTATCGTATGCATCAAATAGAAAAAATAGATCTAGAAGGGAAAACGATAAACTTGGTAATAGATCGAATTGTAAAACAAGAAGACAAAGATTTCTACAACCGTTTGGCCGATGCGGCAGAGTTAGCTTTTTACGAAGGGAAAGGTAGCTTGTTTATCGAATCTGTAGACGACCAAACCAAGCGAGAGTTTTCCAATAAATTTGAGGCCGATGGCATGGAGTTTATCGAACCTAGTGTCCACTTGTTCAATTTCAACAATCCATACGGAGCTTGTCCGACCTGTGAAGGTTATGGGGACATAATTGGAATTGACGAAGAATTGGTAATCCCCAACACCTCCTTATCGGTGTACGACAATGCGGTTTTCCCTTGGCGTGGAGATACGATGGGATGGTACCGAGATCAATTGGTAAACAATGCCTATAAGTTCGATTTCCCTATTCATAAGCCATGGTTTGAATTGACCGAAGAGCAAAAGCAATTGGTTTGGGACGGAAATGAATATTTTGAAGGGCTGCATAGCTTCTTTAAAAACCTAGAGTCCAAAGCCTATAAAATTCAAAACCGAGTAATGCTTTCTCGCTATAGAGGAAAAACTAGATGTAGCACCTGTGGTGGACAGCGTTTAAGAAAAGAAGCATCGTACGTTAAGATAAACGGGAAGTCTATTCAGGAATTGGTAATCCTGCCTTTGAGCGAATTGGCAGTGTTTTTTGATGAGGTAAGCTTAAGCGATTATGAGCAGAAAGTAGCGAGTAGGCTTTTGATTGAGATTCGAAGTCGCTTATCGTTTTTACTGAACGTAGGACTATCGTATTTAACCATTAATCGAAAGTCCAATACGCTTTCTGGTGGAGAATCGCAACGAATAAACCTTGCCACCTCGTTAGGAAGTAGCTTGGTTGGTTCTATGTATATATTAGATGAGCCAAGTATTGGGTTGCATCCTAAAGATACCGAACGGCTAATAAAAGTACTAAAAGCCTTGCGCGATTTAGGCAACACCGTTATTGTGGTAGAGCACGATAAAGACATTATGAAAGCTTCGGATTATATTATAGATATAGGTCCGGAAGCAGGTTCCTTTGGCGGAGAAATAGTTGCCACTGGTTCTTATGAGGAGATTTTGAAAGCGGATTCGCTTACGGCAAAGTACCTCAATAAGGAAATGAAGATCGAAGTGCCAAAAGAGCGCCGTACATCCGATGCGTATTTAGAAATAATTGGCGCAAGAGAACATAACTTAAAGAATATCGATGTAAAAGTCCCCCTACACAGTTTCGTTACCATAACGGGAGTTTCTGGTAGTGGAAAAAGTACTTTGGTCCAAAGCATCTTATATCCAGCCTTACAACGCAGTTTAGGTAATACCAGTGAGAAACCTGGACAATACACCGATTTGCAAGGAGATATCGATCAAATAGAGAGCGTGGAATTCATCAACCAAAATCCTATAGGTAGATCCAGTCGATCGAATCCGGTTACTTATATAAAAGCTTTCGATGATATTCGCCATCTTTTTGCAGGACAAAAGCTATCCACGGTAAGGCGATATAAAGCCAAACACTTTTCGTTTAACGTAGATGGTGGTCGTTGCGAAACCTGTAAGGGCGATGGTGAGGTAACTATAGAAATGCAGTTCATGGCCGATGTACATCTAAAATGTGAGGAATGTAATGGCATGCGTTATAAAAAAGAAATCTTGGAAGTAAAATTCCATGATAAGAACATTCACGACGTACTGCAAATGACGGTAGACGATGCAATTGCTTTCTTTAACTTACACCAAGAAGACAGGATAGCCAATAAATTACAGCCCTTACAAGATGTTGGGTTGGGTTATGTACAGTTAGGACAGAGCTCCTCTACCCTATCTGGTGGAGAAGCACAGCGAATAAAACTGGCCTCTTTCCTACTTAAGGGAAAAAGCAGCAAGACCACTTTGTTTATCTTCGATGAACCGACTACGGGCTTGCACTTTCATGATATCCAGAAACTTTTAAATTCGTTCAATGCGCTGCTGGACAATGGCCATAGTCTATTGGTTATAGAACACGATTTAGATTTGATTAAGTGTTCGGATTACATCATTGACTTGGGATTAGAAGGAGGCGACAAAGGCGGGAATATCGTCGTAGCTGGTACACCAGAAGAAGTTGCTGAAAACAAGCATTCGTATACTGGGAAACATTTAAAAATGGAACTTTAAAAATGAGAGGAGTACATCAATTTAGGATTAACAAGTTATTTTATTTAGTGCTTTTTATTGTTGGCATTAGCCTCACTTCTTGCGGAGCGAGGAAACAAGTGCAACAAGGAGAGGCATCGTATTACCATAATAAATTTCGTGGGAAGAAAACAGCAAGTGGGGAAAGGTTCAGACAATACAAACTTACTGCTGCACATAGAACCCTGCCATTTGGAACCAAAGTGAAGGTTACCAACTTGCGAAATGGTAAATCAGTTCGCGTTAAGATAAACGACAGAGGCCCTTTTGTAGATGGTAGAATCATAGACCTATCGCGAAAAGCGGCACGCAGAATTGACTTACTTAACAGTGGTGTAGCTCCAGTAAAGATAGAATACAAAGTAAAAAGAAAATAGTAACATAGTTTTTAGCTCTTAAGTTTTTATATGTAAAAACGTGTTTAAGCAAATAAATTGTTAGATTTGAGCAACATGTATCAATAAATTATTTTAATTATGGGAAAACGAAATGAACTGATTCAAAAGTATGCTGAAGACTTAAAAGAGAAGTGTAATGTAAAACCGGACATGGATTTACTAACTAAAGTAACCATAGGATGCGGCCCTTCTATTTATAATGCCGATGCCTCTACTGTTGCGTCATCGGATCCTAAAGAACTTGCAACCGTTAGAAATAACTTCTTAATTAAAAAACTAGGCCTTCCAGACAATGATAAGTTAGATGAAGGAATAGAAAAAGTAATCGAGCAGTACGGTCGCTCTAATCCGAATAAATATCGAGCAGTTGTGTATTATTTATTGACCAAACACTTCAAAAAAGAATCGGTTTACGCTTAATACATCCAGTATAAAACTTATTTACTGAAGCTGCCTCCATAAGGAATGAGGCAGCTTTTTTTATTTGTTATAATGACCCTTTTATGAACTTAGAAGCCTACCAACAAGACCTAGAGTACCATTTTAAACTATACTGCATAGAAAGTGTTCCCGACGCAGATGCGCAAGTACACAGCAAAGCCTGGCGATTTCTTGAGAGATTAGCATCCGATTACGACATTCATAATATTTATAAAGCCTGTGAAGA
>DATGSX010000018.1:0-12278 GCA_035302145.1 Flavobacteriaceae bacterium
AAACCTAGCGCCAAAACCCCTTTCAGGCCGTTATCTTTATAACTGATTGTTGCAAAACCTATCATTTGCGCACAGCAACCGATTGTTGCTGCGCCGGCAGCTAAGCCTTCTAATTCAAGCATCAAACAAAGAGCTGCAGAGGAAATAGGCAAAGTAAGCGTCATACCAACAATAACAGCTATCACAACGCCCATAACGAGTGGATTGGTAGCCGTAGACAACACAATAACACTACCAATTGCCTCCATCATAGCTTGAATTCCCGGGCCTAGCAAGGCAGAAAACCCAATTCCAACAAGAATCGTAACAATAGGGGTTATAATGATATCTAAACGAGTTTCTCCAGAAATTAGTTTTCCAATTTCTGTAGCTAATATCGCAGCAAGAAAAACAGCTAATGGTCCACCCATGTCGTAAGCAGCCAAACCAACTACTGCCGAGGAATACATCACCAATCTAGGTGCTTTCAATCTGTGGGCAATTGCCAAAGCGATAGCTGGCCCAGTGGCTTGTCGCGCAAATGGCCAAATTACTTCTACAAAGAAAGGTATATGCAATTCTTCGCCAATGGTTTTAAAAATCGTCCCGACCAAAAGCGTAGCAAACAACCCATAAGCCATCGCCCCCATGGCATCAACAAAATATTTCCTGGCTGAGAGTTCAATTCCCTTACGTCGAAGAAACGCTTGCATAATTAATCGTTTACGCGAAGATAGTTTTAATTAGAAAGAGAATAATAATTTCATGATATGAAATGCGTAGAGAGAAAGGTGTTGCTACAAGTGCGTAACTCTTTTTAGTTACTTTGTTGTTATTCTTGATATTTACTTTTGTGAACTGTTGAAGTCATCAAATAATCGAGGTAGAAAAGCAATAAAAAACTAGACTATACCTGTCCTTTGTATAACACTTGATGTTCTCCGTAATGGTAGTTATCCATTTAAAGCAAGATCTCGCTATATCGCATAACGGATAAAAGAAACAATAGTCGCAAGTAGTAGAAACAAAAAAAGGTCAAGCAACGAAGCTTGACCTTTTGGGTGGAAGACCGGTCTCGAACCGGCGACCTCTGGAACCACAATCCAGCGCTCTAACCAACTGAGCTACAACCACCATTTAGAACATCATCTCTGATTTTCTGTTGGCAAATATAAGTCGAGTTATTTTAATAAACAACTAATTTGCAAGGAATCTTATCACTTTAAATCAGCTAGACTGTCCACTGCCACGTAACGCTCTGTGGTATAACCTTCTGCAAAATCTACTCCAACCAATCTTCCTAAGTTTTGTGCGCGATAACTTATGCTATCTTTAAAATTTGCGGTGGCAATTGGCGTAATTGGCTCGGAAGAGTCTGGATTATAGAACTGCGATTCGTAGGCAAACACCGATTTTATCTTTGTGTCCATAAAACCTGTTACATCTACTACAAAATCTGGTTCGATATCCTTCCACTGAATATAATGATACACCACTTTCGGGCGCCATGCCTCCTGCTCTACTCCATCTCGAGAAGTTTCTATCCTACGTAACCCACTTAAGAAACACGCATCGGAAACCAATTTACTTGCTCTTGCGTGGTCAATGTGCCTATCGTCAATAGCATTACAAATCACAACATCTGGTCGGTACGCACGAATCGCTTCTATAACCAAAAGCTGTGCTTCTTTATTATTTTCGAAAAAACCATCAGCTAACTTTAAATTCTCTCGTGCCGATACCCCTAGGATTTCTGCAGCCTTAGCAGCTTCTTTCATCCGTATCTCAGCCGATCCACGCGTTCCTAACTCCCCCTGCGTTAAATCGACTATTCCAGCTTTCTTTCCTAAGGAAATCTCTTTTGCTAAAGTTGCCCCACAACTCAACTCCACATCGTCTGGATGCGCACCAAAGGCTAATATATCTAATTTCATATCTATTGCTATTTTAATAATAGGCAAGGTAATAAAATATTATTTATTGCGATAGCTCCTAGTTTTATAAGTAATTACAAACTCTATCATTTCAACTAATTTACTATTACACGCCATCAGATTAAGCTCTTCTTGTTTTCTTTAAAATAAAATCGAAGAGTTCCATCACATTCTATTTACATCCTAGCTTATTTTACGTAATTTTAAAGCTTAATTTTTCAAAAGTATTCTATGAGTATTTTATTGACCAACATCAAACAGTTACTACAAGTTCGCGATAACGCGCCAACATACCTTTCGGGAAAAGAAATGAAAAACCTGCCTATGCTAGAAAATGCATGGGTTTGGATAGAAAACGAGACTATTAAGGATTATGGAACGATGGATGCTCTACCAGATAAAGAAGCTGCAGAAACCATAGACTGTACAGGTCGTGTGGTAATGCCTTCTTGGGTGGATTCGCATACACACTTGGTTTTTGCTGGTACTAGAGAGCAAGAGTTCGTAGATCGCATCAACGGTCTTTCGTATCAAGAGATTGCCGAACGTGGGGGTGGGATTTTGAACAGTGCTAAAAGAGTACAAGAAGCTACTGAGGAAGAACTTTACGAACAATCGGCAAAACGACTAGAAGAGTTAATTCAACTAGGTACCGGTGCCATGGAAATAAAAAGCGGTTACGGCTTGACTACCGATGCAGAAATGAAAATGCTTCGTGTAGCAAAAAAATTAGGAGAAAATTATCCGGTAACTATTAAAACTACTTTCCTAGGCGCCCATGCTGTACCAGCTATCTACAAAGACGATAAAGCAGGCTATATGGAGTTAATCATAAATGAAATGCTACCAAAAATAGCGGAAGAAGGTTTAGCTGATTATGTGGATATTTTCTGTGAAAAAGGATTCTTTAGCGTAGAAGATACGGAGCAGCTTTTGGAAGCAGGGAAGAAGTATAACTTAATACCAAAAATCCACGTGAATCAATTCAATGCTATCGGTGGAATTCCCGTTGCCGTAAAGCATAACGCACTTAGTGTAGACCACTTAGAGGTGATTACCGATGAGGACATAGAAGCTTTACGCGATAGTGGCACCATGCCTGTAGCTTTACCTACTTGTTCGTTTTTTATAAGTATTCCTTACGCTAACGGAAGAAAGATAATCGATGCAGGACTACCCTTGGCCATTGCAAGTGATTTAAACCCTGGAACAACGCCTAGCGGAAACATGAACTTTGTTATGGCTACGGCTTGTATAAAACTGCGATTAACACCAGAAGAAGCGATAAACGCTGCTACTATAAACGGAGCTTACGCTATGGGCATTTCGGACACGGTTGGTAGTATTACCAGAGGGAAAAAGGCGAATCTTATCATTACAAAGGAAATCTCATCCTACAACTATATGCCTTATGCCTTCGGTTCAAATTTAGTAGACAAAGTAATTCTTAACGGTAAACAAGTTTAAAGTATGGAATCCCTTATTTTTTACGATCGAGAGCATGTTTTAGAACGCACCTCTGTACGCAAACACGAAGTAAAAATCGGTGAGCAGATAGATGTTCTAGAGAGTTTATCGGCTATCCAACAAACGCCTGCAAAGTATATTTTATTGGGTATTGCAGAAGACATCGGCATACGAGCCAATCACGGCCGAAAAGGTGCTTCTGAAGCTTGGGAAAGTGCGTTACAAACTTTTTTAAATCTGCAACACACGCAATATACCCATACCCAACGAGTTGCACTGCTTGGAGAAATAAACTGTAAAGAGGAGAACTACCTAGCCGATCAGCTCCAGCCAGACGAACCTAATTACTATGAGGCTTTGGGGAAATTAGTGGAGCGAATTGATAAAAAAGTAGCTGAAGTTGTAAAAGAAATAGTAGCCCATGGCAAGGTTCCTATTGTAATTGGCGGTGGACATAACAACGCCTATGGGTGTATACATGGCTCCTATTTGGGCAAGGAAACTGCAATTAATGCTATTAATTTCGATGCACATACCGATTTCCGTCCGTTAGAACATAGACACAGCGGAAATGGCTTTTCGTTTGCTTTTTCGAAAGGGTATTTAAACAAGTATTTTATGTTTGGTTTACATCGAAACTACACTTCTCAATCTATTTGGGATACCATGGCACAAGAAGGTGAGCGAATTCAACATGTGCTATTTGAGGATATAATTTTTGGGAATAAAGGCAGTTATGAAGAAGCACTAAATAAAGCCATCGATTTTATTTCGGACACTAATTTTGGGATTGAATTGGATTTAGATTCCATAGCCGATATTGGCAGTAGTGCCATGACGCCAAGTGCTTTTGATTTGAATCAGGCAAGATTTTATCTATATCGATTAACTCGTTTGGAGAATTGCACGTATATACATTTATGCGAAGGTGCACCAAAACATGGATTGTATAGCAATCAGATAGGAAAGACTTTAGCTTACTTAATCAGCGATTGTATTGCCGATTAGTCTACACAAATAGCACTACTCCAATTTAGAGATAAAATATTGCGAGTTATTATAAATAAAAAAGAGGTTCGATTTTCGAACCTCTTTTTATTTATAGTCTCACTTGCTCTATTTAGAACATTTCTCTTCCAGCAAAATGGAATGCAGCTTCGATTGCAGCATTTTCATCGCTATCACTACCATGCACTGCATTTTCGTCGATAGACTCAGCAAACATTTTACGGATAGTTCCTTCAGCTGCTTCTTGAGGGTTAGTTGCACCGATAAGCGTACGGAAATCCTCAACGGCGTTTTCTTTTTCTAAAACAGCCGCTACAATTGGACCACGTGTCATAAACGATACAAGATCATTAAAGAACGGACGTTCTTTATGCACTTCGTAAAAACGCTCTGCATCGGCAACTGTCATTTGCGTCATCTTCATAGCTACAATGCGGAAGCCTGAAGCTGTAATCTTATCTAAAATAGCCCCAACGTGTCCTTTTTCAACAGCGTCTGGCTTAAGCATAGTCAATGTTCTATTCGTCGTCATTTGATTTCAAATTATTAATTCGCCACAAAAGTAAACAATTAGGAATTACTCCACAAACACCAACTATAAGTATTTTAAAATATGGACTAGAAAATAATGGTTGATGGTTGAATATTAATTATTAATGAAAGGATGCGAGGGAGCGACTTGGCGAAGTATCGAAATTTGGAGTATCACAAAATATCTGCGTTAATCGGTGACGAATAGACCGCCAGGATTCGCAAAGGGGCAAAATCCGCAAAAGAATTTTTCACTCTGCGTAACTCTCGGCATCTTTGAACTCTTTGCTTCATAGCAATATATGAATAGGCTGTGTTCTTAAGATTTCTAAGGATTATTTTTAAAGTTACTTAGTAAGCGATTTGACGGACATTATTAAAACAAAACTCGCATAACGGTTTTCGCACTTGTGGCGATATCTCGCTATACCGCATTACGATGTTGAAAGCATCCCTTTTTGATAAAAATTTTAATTTATTCCTCTAAATTAGCTTTATAACGTATATTCGCTTTTATGAACGAATCACAAATACAACAAATACATTCGCTTTTTAGTGAGCAAAAACAGGTTCTAATAATAGGACATAGGAATCCTGATGGAGATGCAGTTGGCTCTAGTTTAGCATTGTCTTTAACCTTAGAAAAGTTAGGCCATAACACAAAAGTGATAATGCCAAACGCCTTACCGAAATCTTTGAAATGGTTGCCAGGCTGCGACCGAATATTACAATACGAAATAGATAAAAAGGCTGTTGATAGTATTTTAGAAGATATCGAGGTGGTTTTTACTTTAGATTTTAACTCGCTTTCACGAGTTGGAGAGTTACAACAACCTTTAGAAAGCCTTCATAAAAAGGGAGTTCCCTTTGTTATGATAGACCATCATCAGAGTCCAGAGGACTATGCCATAGTCACCTACTCCGACGTGCAGATGAGCTCTACCGCACAAATGATATATCACTTTATAGAATCTGTAGGATGGCTTAATCAAATAGACGCTTCGATTGCTACTTGTATTTATACTGGCATTCTTACCGATACCGGATCGTTTAAATATCGAAGTACTACAGCAACTACCCACAGAGTTGTAGCAAACTTACTAGAAGCTGGAGCAGTAAACTGGCAAATAAGCAATAATATATACGATGCAAATAGTGAAAATAGATTAAAGCTACTCAGTACAGCATTGAATAACTTAGTGGTTTTACCAACCTACCATACAGCCTATATAACATTGAGCCAAGATGAGTTAGATGCCCATCACTTTCAAAAAGGCGATACCGAAGGCTTTGTTAATTATGCTTTATCTATAGAAAACATTAACTTGGCTGTTATCTTTATAGAAAGCAAACAAGAGGAGATTATAAAAATATCGTTACGCAGTAAAGGGGATTTCTCGGTAAACGAAATGTCAAGAGAACATTTTAATGGTGGCGGTCATAACAATGCTGCTGGTGGAAGAAGCACTTTAAGCTTGGAGCAGACGGTAAACTATTTCCGTGAGATTCTAGATACTTATAAAAATGATTTGACTTATGATTAGATACAGCTACTTTTTAGGTCTCTTTTGTAGCTTTGCAATATTAGCTAGCTGTATACAACAAACAGAGCCTAGACGCCCAGTAGAACAAAAATCCGGTTCTTTTCTTAAGGAATCTATTGAAAAAAATAGAGCACTTAATAAGGAAGAAGAGGCTTTTATAAAAGAGATTATTAAAAATGATTCGCTTAACGAATACTACCAAACAAAATCTGGATTTTGGTATACGTATGTGACTAAAAACTCTGAAAGCTCGGAAGTTCCTGAGTACAGCGATCGAGTAAGTTTTGAATACAGTCTTTCCGATATTTTAGGAAATGAAATCCTTTCTAAAGAAGCTATCGGGAAGCAAGTCTATTTGGTAGACCAAAGCAATCAGGATTTAATTTCTGGAATTCGAGAAGGATTAAAGCTTATGCACGTAGGAGAAACGGTTAAGTTTTTATTTCCTTCGTATAAAGCTTATGGTTATTATGGCTACGAAAACTATATCGGCCCGAACACCCCTTTACAATGCATTATAACCCTTAATTCAATAGATAAATCTAAACCTAAAACCGATTATGAAGAAAATTAACTTAATTATTTTAACCTTGCTCCTAGGAAGCTTAATGTATGCGTGTAATAGTAGCGATCATAGCGAGCTTGGGAATGGTATTTTTGCTGAGTTTCAAACCAACGAAGGTACCTTCGTTGCAAAGTTATATCATGAACAAACCCCGCTTACCGTTGCTAACTTTGTCTCGCTTGCCGAAGGAACCAATGAAATGATTACTGAAGAGGACAAAAAAGGCGTGCCGTTTTATGATGGTCTAATTTTTCATCGTGTGATAAAAGATTTTATGATTCAAGGTGGTGACCCTCAAGGAAATGGATCAGGTGGTCCTGGATATCGTTTTCCAGATGAGTTTGTTCCTGAATTAACACACAGTGGCAAAGGCATACTTTCTATGGCCAACTCTGGACCGAACACTAATGGAAGTCAATTCTTTATCACATTAAAAGAAACACCATGGTTAGATGGGAAGCATACGGTATTTGGTGAGATTGTAGAAGGACAAGAAGTTGTAGATGCTATTGGACTATTAGAAACAAAAAATGATCGTCCTGTAAACGAAGTGGTTATGGAAAAAGTAACCATAATCCGCAATGGAAATCCAAAGTTAGCCTCTTTTGAAAAACAATTAAAAGAAATTGAAAAAGAACATGAAAAAGCACTTGCTAAGAAGGAGAAAGTAAAGAAGGAAAATCAAAAGAAGTTCGAAAAACTATTCGAAAACTCTATAGAAATGGAAAGTGGTTTACGCATTCACTACGTAGAGAAAAATGATAACGAAAAACCTGAGTACCAAGACAAGGCTGGAATTAACTATGCAGGCTTCTTAACCGATGGAATGTTATTTGACTCTAACCTCTTTGAGGTAGTAAAAGAAAACAATCCTGAAGAAAACGTTGATAAAAACAACCAGAAATTTAATCCAATAGACATAACCATAAGTCCAGAGCTTGGATTTATTCCAGGATTTAAAGAAGCTGTTTTAGAAATGAAGTACGATGAGAAAGTATATATTCTTATCCCACCTCATTTAGCTTATGGCGAAAACGGAGTGCCAGGACTTATTCCACCAAATTCAGAATTAGTATTTTATATTGAAATGCTAAAAACAGAGTAACCACTCCTTACATAGAAGAATAAAAAAACCGATGTCAAAAATGGCATCGGTTTTTTGTTTGAAGGCTTAGATGATAGGTTACCTCTTAGGTATGTTCTTTAATATTTCTTGTAAGAATTTCCAAAACTTCTGTGTAGAGCTTATACTCGCTCGCTCGTCTGGTGAATGTGCTCCTAAAATATTTGGACCAAATGATATCATTTCCATTCCCGGGTAATGATCGCCGATAATACCACACTCCAATCCAGCATGACAAGCTGCAACATTAGCTTTTTCGTTAAACATTTCACTATACAGATTATCCATTACTTTTAGGATTTGACTATCCATATCTGGTTGCCATCCAGGATAATCTCCAGAAAGGTCAACCTTTGCATCAATCAACTCATAAGCAGATCGGATAGACTTAACTAAGTCCGATTTTCCACTTTCTACCGAAGAACGAAGTAAAGATTCCGTACGAAGCTCTCCATTTTTAAATATAACTCTAGCCAAGTTACTTGAAGTTTCCACCAAACCATCAACATCTGGACTCATTCGGAAAACACCATTGTAGGAAGCGTAAATAGCACGAGTAAGCTTGGCAAAGTCATTCTGAGCTAATACTTTTTCGTTTACCTTCCCTATTTCCTGAACTTGGATTTCTATGTTGGGCTCTATAGTCTTGAATTCTGAAATAATATTTTCTTTTTCCGTTTCAAGATTATCTAATAGTGTCTTTTTAACATCTTGTACCACTACTACTTTTGCCATTGCTTCTCTTGGAATAGCATTGCGCAGTCCTCCACCATCAATCTCTAGCAAGTTGGCAAAATCACTAGCTGTATAAAGCAAACGATTCAAAAGTTTATTAGCATTCCCAAGGCCTTTGTGAATCTCCATTCCACTATGTCCACCTTGTAAGCCTTTTACCTCAATTTTGAATGTCAAGCCATCAGAAGGCGCATCGGTTAAACTGTATTTTTTGGTTGCTGTAAGATCTACTCCGCCTGCACAACCTATACCTATTTCATCGTCTTCTTCAGTGTCTAAATTCAACAGAATTTCTCCTTTCAAAAAGTCCGACTCCAATCCTTTAGCACCGGTCATTCCAGTTTCTTCATCTATCGTAAACAAAGCTTCTAGCGCCGGATGTTCAATGGTTTCACTTTGTAGAATAGTCATAATGGCCGCAACACCTAGACCGTTGTCTGCACCAAGGGTAGTTCCTTTTGCTTTTACCCAATCGCCATCTACATACATTTCTATTCCTTGTGTAGCAAAGTCAAAATCCGTATCGTTATTTTTTTGATGTACCATGTCTAAATGGGATTGCAGTACTACCATTTTCCTATCTTCCATTCCTTTGGTGGCAGGTTTTCTTATCACCACATTCCCTACTTTATCCACTTGAGTTTCTAAACCAAGCTTCTCGCCAAATGCTTTCATAAATGCAATTACTTGCTCTTCTTTCTTTGAAGCCCTTGGCACAGCATTCAAATCAGCAAAATTATTCCAAACCTGTTTAGGCTCTAAACCTCTAATTTCTTTATTCATATATTTTGTTTTAATTTAAAGTCACCATACCGTCAAAAATACGACTTATTCTTTTAAATCTAAGAGAAACTGACTCAAGTCCCATGTCAAATTTTTGTATTTTCCCCTTATTATAGTCGTATGGAATGAAAGACAAAGTCAATATTATTTTAAGCGCTCTATTACCACTACAGTATCTTTTAATACGGTGGATTAGCAACTATACAGAATGGATAGAAACTTATTATAGCCAAGGCTTTTACTTAAAGATAGCTAAAGCACTACAAGGGCTTTTCGGGTGGTTACCTTTTTCGATTGGTGATATTTTCTACTTTACTATAGGGATTTGGTTTCTCTACCTACTCTATAAATTAATAAAAGAAAAGCGTCCCAACTTCCTGAAAAATGCATTACGTATAACGGCTACTCTTTCTATTTTTTATTTTTTATTCAATCTATTTTGGGCATTAAACTACTATCGCGTTCCGCTTTATCAAAAAATGGAAATAGAGACCTCCTATTCTACCGAAGATTTATATAATACGACGCAGAAGTTACTGGCTAATACCAATGCCTTACATACCGATTTGGCTTTCGCCGATAGTCTAGTGGTTAGTCCACATACCAAAAAGAATATCCGAGCCATCGCATCGCAAGGCTATGAACGAATTCCAACATATATTTTATCCACTAATAAAATCCCATCTATAGCTAAGAATAGTCTGTTTAGCTTAACGCTATCCTATATGGGATATGGCGGTTATTTCAATCCTTTTACAGGCGAAGCACAGGTAAATTCAAAAACACCAAAAGCTTTATACGCAGTAACTGTTGCTCATGAACATGCCCATCAATTGGGCATTGCCGCAGAAAATGAAGCGAATTTTATTGGTGTGTTGGCAAGTTTAAAAAACCATGATAAATTTATACAGTATGCTGGATATAGTTATGCCTTACGCTATTGTTTAAACGAATTAGGCAGACGAGACAAAGAATTGTATAAAGAAGTATATGAAGGAATCCATCCTGGAGTATTGGCTATGTATAAAAATCATCATGAGTTTTGGAGAAAGTACGATACGGTAATAGAACGAGTTTCGAAAGAAATATGGGATAAAATGCTGAAAGCAAATAAGCAAAAGGATGGGATTAGCAGTTATAGTTATATCGTTGCTTTATTGGTGAATTTTGATAAAGCACAGCCAGATTTTTTTTCTATTCATTAAGACTCCTTAAAAAAGCGCATCTTTATGTATATTGCAGTCTATTGTATAACCCAATTATTCGTCCATATTACGTGAATACAGAAGCTATTATAAAAAATGTTGCAGAAGTTCTTAAGGAAACACCTTCTGCACTAAGTACAGTAAAAGCAGGTAAAGGCATAGATAAACGCTTCTATGCACTGGCTGAGTACATGGTGAATAAAGCCATAAAGCACGACGCTCTTATCGTTTCGGAAAATGGCAAAGGTGTAGCTATTTTATTTGAGCATAAAGCTGGAAAAAAGAATCAGTTTAAAGATCCTATTTCAGAGCAAATAAGATTGTTGTTTAAGGTTACTGGACTTAAAAATGCCTTGCGTATTTTAAAAAACCAAAAACAAATTAACTCTGTACGACCAAAAGATGAATCGTATTTATATTGCTGGTTTTGGGGTATAGCCAAAGGCAGCCGAGGGTCGGAAACACAGGTTGGGGCTGAAATGAAAGATACGTTACTCCGAATAGCTAATGAAAAACAACTCCCTCTTTACGCAGAAACACGCACCAAACGCAATGTAATTGTTTACCGTCGCTATGGTTTCGAAATGTTTAATGAGTGGGACCATCCAGATGGCGATAAAATGTGGTTTTTACGTTACGTTCCCGAAAACATAAAGAAATAGCAGTGGATAAGTATATTGAGAGTTTACAAAACCCTTTGGTAAAACAAGTTCGAAATCTTCAAAGCAAATCACGTGAAAGACGAAAAACAGGGCTTTTTGTAATAGAAGGCGTGCGGGAAGTAAACCTAGCTTTACAGTCTGAATATAATATTAAAACCCTTTTATACTGCAAGGAAGTAGCTTCAGAATTGGTTTTATCCGATGTTTTAAATAGCTTAAACCAAAAAACAGAGCGTGTAGAAATTGGGAAGCAAGTTTATGAAAGACTTGCCTATAGAGCTAGTACCGAAGGGGTAATAGCAATTGTACAGGAAAAAAAACACGATGTAAACACATTAAAAAGTAAGCTTATCGCCACTCCTCTTCTATTAGTTGCAGAAGCTCCTGAAAAGCCCGGAAACATAGGCGCACTTCTACGAACGGCAGATGCTGCAAATTTAGACGGAGTTATTATAGCCAATCCAAAAACCGATTTATACAATCCAAATATAATTCGATCTAGCGTAGGCTGTGTTTTTTCTATGCCAATAGCCACGGGAAGCACATCAGAAATCATTCAGTTTTTAAAGGAGAATAACATTGCCATCTATTCGGCCATTCTACAAGACTCCAAGTGTTATACCGATATGGATTTCAAACAAAGTACAGCTATTGTTATAGGAACAGAAGATGTAGGTCTTAGCCAAGAATGGCGTAAGGCTAGCAAACAAAACATTAGTATTCCTATGCAAGGAAAAATAGA
>DATGSX010000019.1:0-11932 GCA_035302145.1 Flavobacteriaceae bacterium
AAGCGATTCGGTTTTACTGCATAAGCCAAAAGAGATAAAAGACTTTTTGAACCAATACGTAATTGGTCAATATGCAGCAAAAAGGGTGTTGTCTGTAGCAGTATATAATCATTATAAACGATTACTACAGCCAGATACAGAAGATGAAGATAGCATAGAAATTCAAAAGAGTAATATCGTATTAGTTGGACAAACCGGAACAGGTAAAACGCTCGTAGCGAAGACAATTGCTAGGATGCTAAATGTGCCTATTGCAATAGTAGATGCTACTGTGCTTACCGAAGCTGGATATGTTGGGGAAGACGTAGAAGGAATTTTGTCTCGCCTACTTCAAGCAGCCGATTACGATGTGGAAAAAGCAGAGCGTGGTATTGTTTTTATCGATGAAATCGATAAAATTGCACGCAAAAACGATAACCCATCCATAACACGTGATGTAAGTGGGGAAGGTGTTCAGCAAGGTTTACTGAAGCTTTTAGAAGGCTCGGTAGTTAATGTGCCGCCAGAAGGGGGTAGGAAGCACCCAGACCAAAAATACGTGAAGATAAATACAGAAAATATCTTGTTTATTGCAGGTGGAGCATTCGATGGCATAGAAAGACACATTTCTAAACGCCTAAATATGCAGTCTATTGGATTTAGTGCTTTACAGGAAGGCGAGTCTATTGATAGAGAAAACCTATTGCAATACGTAATACCTAGAGATCTTAGAGATTTTGGTTTGATTCCTGAAATAATAGGTCGTTTACCAGTATTGACCTATATGAATCCATTAGATAAGAAAACCTTACGTTCTATATTAGTAGAACCAAAAAATGCTATCATAAAACAATATCAGAAACTCTTTTCTATGGATGATATAGAGTTGATTGTTGAAGATGAAGCCTTAGATTATATCGTAGAGCAAGCTATGGAGTATAAACTCGGAGCTCGTGGGTTACGTTCGTTATGTGAAGCGGTTTTAACCGATGCTATGTTCGAAATGCCTAGTAGCGATGAGAAAAAGCTGGTGGTTACAAGAGAATATGCAGAAGAGAAATTAGGAAAGTCTATGGTTATGACTACCCTAGGTAAAGCTTCGTAGAACTTAACTTTAATAAAACTACAAGAAATCCTGTTCGATTACTCGGGCAGGATTTCTTGTTTGTTAATACTTATCAACTCATCGGCAAAGATTCTAGAGTTAGATAGTCTCGGAATTTTGTGCTGTCCTCCTAGTTTATCTTGCTTTTTCAACCAATCGTAGAATAAGTCTTTACGAGCCACTACTATTTCCAATTTTCTTAAGGTAGTGTCATTAAATCGCTTTGCTTCATAATCGCTATTTACTTTTTGTAATTCTAAATCTAAACAATTTCTGAAGTCTTCTAAGTTCGCTGGAGGAGTATCGAACTCAATGATCCATTCATGAGCACCTTTTTCCCTTCCTTCCATAAATATTGGTGCTACAGTGTAGTCTTTTATTTTACAAGGAACCTGTTGTAATGTTTTTTCCAAGGCAACTTCAGCATTCTCAATAATCAATTCTTCTCCAAATACATTAATAAAATGTTTTGTTCGGCCACTTACCTTAATTCGATAAGGACTAATGCTGGTAAAGCGAACTGTATCTCCTATTTTATAGCGCCAAAGTCCTGCATTTGTTGAAATAACAATAGCATAGTTTTTTCCAACCTCAACTTCGCTTAAGGGGATTATCTTTTGCTCTAAGGTACCATAAGTATCCATTGGAATAAACTCGTAAAATATCCCATAATCTAGCATCAGCAGTAATTCATTACTATCGTTGGTGTCTTGTATTGCAAAGAAGCCCTCCGATGCGTTATATACTTCATAGTATCGAAAATTGTCCTTTGGTAGTAGAGCGCTGTATTGATCACGGTAAGGAGCAAAACTAACCCCACCATGGAAATAAACCTCTAGCGATGGCCAAACTTCAAGAATATTTTCTTTTCCTGTTGTTTCTAATACATTGTTCAGTAAAACTAACATCCACGAAGGCACTCCCATCAAACTCGTTACGTTCTCGGTAATGGTGTCGTCCACAATGGCTTGCATTTTTATTTCCCAGTCCGATAATAAAGAAATACTATTTTTCGGCGTACTGCTGTACTCTGCCCAGAATGGCATGTTGTCTATAAGTATTGCCGAAAGGTCGCCAAAGCTTGTTCCCTTTTCCTTATATAATTCTTTACTACCTCCTAGGCGTAAACCTTTTCCTGTAAAAAGTTGGGAGTCAGGGTTGTTATTCAAGTAAATAGACAGTAAGTCTTTACTAGCTTCATAATGACATTGTTCTAACGACTCTTGACTTACTGGAATAAATTTGCTTTTTGAGCTGGTGGTACCGCTAGATTTTGCAAACCACTTTATGTGAGTGGGCCAGAATATATTATCCTCGCCATTTCTAGAGCGCTCTATATAAGGTTGGTATTCTTCATATTTAGTAATGGGTACTTTCCTTGCAAACTCAGCATAGGAGCTAATGGAAGAAAATCCATATTTTTTACCAAGCTCGGTATCTTTAGCTTTACTAACTAAAGCCATAAGTAAGGCTTCTTGCACTTCGTTTGGGTGCGACATGAAATACTCAATTTGCTGAAATCTTTTTCGTAAAAACCAAGATGCAACGGAGTTGATGAGTGACAATGGCATATTTAATCCTATCTTTGATAAAGTAAAAATACTAAAATAATCTTTATGAAATACGAAGGAGTTCTTAGAAAAATGAAAGCAGAGTTAGGGGAGCCTATTCAATACTTCATGGACTTTCCATCGGATGTGGTGAATGTAAATCAATTGTTGGATAAAACCATTCAAATTCGCTTCCTGCGATACAGTTGTCTAAATTGTGAGTTGGATAAGAAGATATATAGGCAAGGATTTTGTTACGATTGTTTTTTTAAGCTTCCACAAGCTGCAGATTGGGTCATTAAGCCTGAACTTAGTACCGCCCATGAAGGAATAGAAGATCGAGATTTAGAATATGAAAAAAGAGTGCAACTGCAACCGCATATTGTATACTTAGCAAATAGCAGTTCGGTAAAAGTAGGGGTGACACGTAAAACGCAAGTGCCTACTCGATGGATCGATCAAGGTGCACATGAAGCAATAGAAATTGTAGAAGTGCCTAATCGATATTTGGCTGGTATAACCGAAGTAGCTCTTAAAGATCATGTGTCTGATAAAACTAATTGGCGTACCATGTTACGCAATGAGATTGATGATGAGGATTTAGAAGAATGGCGTGACAAATTATATGAGTTTCTTCCAGAAGAATCCAAACCTTATTTTATAGCGTCCAATAAAGAAACCCACATGGACTTCCCAGTATTGGAATATCCAAAAAAACTAAAAAGCTTAAACCTTACTAGGACGCCTTTTTATGAAGGAAAGCTTAAAGGGATAAAAGGGCAGTATTTGATTTTTGAAGACGATACCGTATTTAATGTGCGTAGTTATGAAGGTTTTGTAGTGACTCTTGAAGTAGTAAATGAACCTGCTGAAATAAAGTAACGGCATAAGAAAATATTAATTAGTAAAGGCTACTCGTTTTGAGTAGCCTTTACTAATTAATTGACGCTCTAAATTAAAATCTATACGATAGTATATGAATCTTTTGTATCGAAATCAAATGTTATAGTAAAAGGCATTCCCACTAGTTATACTTTCATCGCTTTAGAAACAATTAGCAATATCATTAGTTATCTTTGCACTCTCAATTAAGTTAAACTCGTTACGATGTACAGACATAGTATTTATTTAATTATAGTATCAATTTTATTTTCAGTTACCATAGCTTGTACACAAACCACTAGCGATGTGCAAGAATGTGTACCGCAGGAAATAAAAGATTCAAGAGACTTTACAGAAAATATCCCTGGGGAAACAATGGGTCAAAAATTAGAAAGTCTCTTATTCTGGTCGCAGGAGGAAAAAGAACGTCGATTTCCCATAATGCAAAGTATTTTCCCAAGCCTGCCAGTTGCTGCTGGTACGGAAGTTTATCCTTTAACAAAATCCGATGAAATAACCCCTAAATGGGAAGACAATACGGACCTATCCTCTTATATAAACGACAATCGTATTGGAGGGGTAATCGTATTAAAAGATGGTGAAGTTAAATTAGAGGCTTATAATGAAAACGTTACCCAGAACACGCTTTGGACTTCGTACTCTGTTGCCAAATCTATTTCCTCTATGTTGGTGGGTGTCGCTTTAAAAGAAGGTGATATCAAGAGCATGGATGATTTACTGCAGGATTATATTCCTGAACTTAAAGGATATCCTTATGGTGAAGTTACCGTTCGCCAATTATTAACCATGACCTCAGGTATTGCATGGAATGAAGATTACGAGGATCCAAATTCTGATGTTGCGCAAATGTATATGTTAGACTGTGTTGACGATGAAGCGCATATCTTAACTTATATGAAGTCTTTAGAACAAGAGCATACACCAGGTGAATATTGGAATTACAGTACAGGTGAAACCGATTTAGTTGGAATCCTTGTGCAAAAAGCCACTGGAAAAAGCTTAGCTACCTATCTGTCTGAAAAAATTTGGCAGCCATTTGGAATGCAGCAGTGTGGTTATTGGTTGGCAGATGAGTGTAGTGATTTAAATATTGGCGGTAGTGGACTTTCAGCAACTTTACGAGACTACGCAAGATTAGGTTTACTGATGCTTCAAGATGGAGAAATCAATGGGGAATCTATATTTGCTGAAGAGTGGCTAGCCGACGCAACTTCCTTATTGTATCAAACCAATGATCAAGGTGGAGGATATGGTTACTTATGGTGGCGTAATCCAGATGGGAGCTATTCAGCCAATGGAATTTTTGGTCAGATGATTTACATAAACCCAATGGAAAACATAATTATTGCACAAGTAGCTGCATGGCCTTATGCTGGTTCGGAAGAGTTAGGCAAATCCCAACAAGATTTTATTCATGCTGTGCTTAAAGCTATTTAGTAGTTATAAAAGAATAGAAAAGTTATTGAGAATCCCCTTCAAATATGAAGGGGATTTTTAAATGTTAGCTGCGATATCACTTCAAATTCTCTGCAAAAAAGCCCATCATAGCTTTGTAAAAATCTAATCGATTTTCTTCCTTAGCAAATCCATGGCCTTCGTCGTATTTTACCATATAAGGTACATCTACACCTCTTTCTCTTAGTGTCTCCACTATTTGATCAGCTTCGTTTATGTTAACGCGAGGATCATTTGCACCTTGTACCACGAATAATGGTTTCTTTATTTTATCTACATGTAGAGCAGGTGAGATTTCATCCATAATCGCTTTCTCTTCCGGAATGCTCGGGTTGTACCAAATCTTATAAAGTAATTCTCTATATTTTTCCCAATAAGGAGGAATGGTTTCCATAAAAGTGTGAAGGTTACTCACGCCAACGTAATCAACTCCACAAGCATAAAGATCTGGGGTTTTTGTCATGCCTCTTAATACAGCATAACCACCGTGGCTACCTCCATAAATAGCAATCTTGTCTTTGTCTGCCCAGCCTTGCTGAATGATGTATTCTATTCCGTCTTCCACATCATCCATAGCTTTTCTACCAATTTGACCAAACCCAGCTTTTAGGAACTCTTTACCGTATCCACCAGAAATTCTAAAGTTCACATGCAAAGTAGCATAGCCACGACTTGCAAATAGTTGTGCTTCTGGGTTAAAACCCCAGTTGTCACGTATTCCTTGTGGGCCACCATGTGGATTTACTATTACTGGCATCTTATCGCCTTCTTTATAATTTGTCGGAAGAGTGATATATCCATGTATTGTTAGTCCATCACGACTTTGGAAACTAATAGGTTTCATCGTTGCCATATCCTCCGCTTTTAAATGAGGCAACAGTTTATATAATAGCGTAACGCTATCTTTTTCAACGTCGTAGATGTAATACTCTGCAACAATTTTATCACTTGTTACAATAACCAAATATTTGTCTTCCTCTTCCGTTCTATCGACGGTGTAAAACTGTTTATCGCCAAACTCCTTTTTTAGTCGAGCATATACTTTTTTATACGTTTCACTAACTGGAACTATTACCGACTTTTCGCCTGTATAAGAGAAGTAATCTATCTCATAATCTCGTTTTCTAGAAAGTGACATGCCCGACACGTCGAAGGTGTCGTTGCTATAAAGCGTTTTTATTTTCTTATTCTCCTTTAGATCGTAAAGCTGAATCTCAACCTTATCTTGACCTAAGTTGGAAACTACATACGCCTCATCTGGATTTCCGTCTTTCACATTAAAAGATGAAATACCAAAAGCATCGCCAAAATCGGCAACTAATAATTGCTTAAATTCTCCGTCCGTATTATAAAGGATCTCTGTGTTTATGCCATCAACAATGCGACTTATGGCACGCAGATTACCAAAACGATCAAAGTCATATCCAGCTATTGGCGGATCACCAGCTTCAACTGTGTAAAGTTTGGTGACTTCTCCTGTATTTATATTTAAACGATAAGGTTCTTCTTGCTGAATATTATCCTTATTCATCTGAATAATCACGTGATCTTTGTCCTCACGTAGTGGCTCGATTATATTTATACGAACTCCGTCATAAGGGGTTAATTCTTTTTTATTTTCGCCCGAAATATCCACACCGAATACATGATAGTTTTCATCGCCACCTTTATCTTGCATATAGAGAATTCGGTCTTTATTTGCCCAATAATAACCGCGAATAAGATCCTCCTCTTGTTTTATTAACAAGGTTTCCTTTTGAGTAGTTATTTCCTGAAGGTATAGGTCTCTCTCACCTGTTTCTCTTCTTTTCATATAGGAGAGATACTTTCCATCTGGGGAAAGTTGAAAAGAGAAAGCTTCTGGGGTTTTAAAATAATCCTCTACTGTGTATTTATATGTTCCTGTTTCCTTTGCAGCCAATTGGCGCAACTCTTTCTCAGAAGAGGGTAGATCAGGTTTTCCTGGTAACTTCTTCATTTTTATTTAAAACTTATAAGGACATTATCGTCCTATTTGATAATATGTGCCTACAATACTTTCTTTTTATAATTTACTAGTAAAAGACATTTGCATTTTGGCTGATTAGATGCTTACTTCATTCTCTTACAAAACTACAGAATCCAGCGCAACCCTGAGACTTCTTGCGTGGGAGAACATCTAAAATAATAAAAATAACTTTATTAGATATCCATAGTATATCTGGACAGGCTTTTAGGATTCATTAAGTTTAATGCATAAAGCTTTTTTAGGTTACGTTATATTAAGGATTTAATTGAGAATAGTTTTTGAAATGACATGAGATTATATGGTACATATTGATAAAAATAGATACAAGATTTATACTTGGAAAAATTGGATGATGTTACATTGGATTATAAATCCAGGATTAGCAGTAAACGATTTAATTCTAAGGCAACGGGTGCCTAAACTTAGCTTGTTAGACAAAACAATAGATAAACCAAGAGTAGAGAGAACGTTTATCCCTTGTCCGCATTGTAACACACTTCACGATGGAAGAACTTGGTCTACTCAAAATGGTACTGCTTTTAAAAATTGGTTTGGGTTGTATTGTAAGGATTGTGGTGGCGTAATCCCTTGCCTTACCAATGCACTAAGCTTTATTGTTCTTGTAGTGACTTTTCCTATTTGAGGTTGGTTTAGAAAGAGTTGGAAAGTAAAATGGTTGGAAAAACAACCTGAGCGTTTTAAGAATATTGATATCGAACATGTTCCAAATCCATTCGATAAAAAGAGTTGGCTGACAACAGGATTAAGCTGGGGTGCTTTTATGTTTTTGTTCATGGAGATTGTTTATCGACACTTTATTGAAGGAAAGGAGATTACTATAAAAAGCATTATATTTGGTTTAATTGTCTGGACTATAGCAGGACTAGGTTTTGGATATACAATGAAATTAGTAAATGGTAGGAAACCAAAAGAAGTAAAATAAGCGTTAGGCAGTTTTGGTTTCTTTGATAAAGGGATGACTTTAACAGTATTTTATCCTATAATTAATTTAAATGAAAAGCATTGTAACTAACAGAGGCCTGACGATTATCAGCTTTTCAATTGTCATCTATTTCATATTAATTTGGTTGGTAAATTATTATCAACTAGACTTTGTTCTAATCGGTGTATTTAGAGAATTGCTGACCATTCCATTTCTTCTTGCACAGATAGTATCTTGGCAATTGGTTTCAGATTTGTGATAAATAACCCAAGAAATTAAGTATACCACTATTTGCAGTTAGCGCATTAATCACAATCGGAAGTTTCTTCTAGAAGAGAACTAATGCAATGGCTTAGAACCCCTAAAAATAAGTCTTTCTTTTTCTTATAGCTTTACGTAATATGAACCTGCATATTAATATGTATAGGGTCTATTGGTTTGATTATAAGTGTAGTAGTTGTTTGATTGAGGGTCTTTATCTTCAAGTTCTATCAGTCTAAATATTTTTAAATAAAATTCCATTAAAACAGTTTTTTATTTAAAATTTTAATGCATATTTGCGCTTTATTAGCTGAACAAGTGAACAGTGTTTTTAGGTTCGGGCTTTTGAGGATGAGAAAGTTAAATTCAAAAGCAGTCTATCAGATAGATAACCGAAATTTAAAGCTAGCTTTCGATACCCCGCAAATTATTTTGGTGCATATAATCGCATGGGCAAGACATAAATCTTGGCTACTATCCTTTCGTGTTTAATGGTAATGTGTTAATTCTTAAAGACTGTTTCTAATAAAGAGTCAAAGAATCAGGGATATTATTATCTTTTACTTATTAAACGCATTAGAATACAATGAAAACTAAATATATCGATTTAATCGAGCAAACTTATTACTTTCCACAAGAGGAATTTACCTTAAACAAAAAGAACGAGTTAGAATTTCACGGAATAGATATGATGGCTTTAGTGAAGCAATATGGTGCACCGCTTAAGTTTACTTATCTGCCAAAAATATCACAAAACATACAGTTAGCTAAGAAATGGTTTGCAGAAGCCATTGAAAAGCATAACTATGCAGGAACGTACAATTACAGTTACTGTACGAAAAGCTCTCATTTTAAACACGTGCTAGACAAAGCATTAGAAAATGATATCCACATCGAAACCTCTTCAGCTTTCGATATAGATATTGTGGAAAACTTAAAGCGCAGAGGAAAAATATCGGATGACAATTATATCCTATGTAATGGATTTAAGCGCGATCAGTATATCACTAATATCGCTAGGCTTATAAATAGTGGGCATAAAAACTGTATACCAATAATCGATAATTACGAGGAGATAGACTTACTCAACGAAGCAGTGGAGAAGCCTTTCGAAATAGGCATTCGTATAGCATCGGAAGAAGAGCCGAAATTCGAGTTCTATACTTCACGATTGGGAATAGGATATAAGAACATTGTGCCTTTTTATAAGAATAAAATTGAGGACTTAGAGCATGTGTCGCTGAAAATGCTTCACTTTTTTATCAACACTGGAATACGCGATACCGCTTACTACTGGAACGAACTTTTAAAGTGTTTACAAGTATATATAAAACTTAAAAAGATTTGTCCAACTTTAGATAGCCTGAATATCGGTGGAGGATTCCCAATAAAGAACTCTTTGGCTTTTGATTTTGACTATGCCTATATGGTAGATGAAATCGTAAATCAAATTAAAAAAACATGTGACGAAGCAGGAGTACCGGTACCAAATATCTTTACCGAATTCGGAAGCTTTACTGTAGGGGAGACAGGAGGTGCTATCTATAAAATTCTTTATCAGAAACAACAAAACGATAGAGAGAAATGGAATATGATAAACTCATCGTTTATCACAACCTTACCAGATAGCTGGGCTATAAATAAGCGTTTTATCTTGCTGGCATTGAATCGCTGGAAAGATGATTACGAACGTGTATTGCTTGGCGGATTAACCTGCGATAGCGATGACTATTACAATAGTGAGCAAAACCTAAATGCAATTTATATGCCTAAGTATAAAGAGTCGAAGCCGCTATATATTGGTTTCTTCAATACCGGCGCATATCAAGAAAGTATAGGTGGGTACGGCGGATTGCAGCACTGTTTAATTCCAGCCCCAAAACATATATTAATCGATAAGGATGCCGACGGCAACATTACAACCGAGCTGTTTGCACCACAACAAACCAGTGAACAATTATTAAATATCTTAGGTTATGAAAACTAAAACCTATGCAGGAATTCCTGAAAAATATGCAGTTGCAGAAACTGCTAGAATAGTGTTGATTCCAGTACCATACGATGGTACAAGTACTTGGCAGAAAGGGGCCGACAAAGGACCAGAAGCTTTTCTAGAAGCATCTGAAAATATGGAGCTATACGATATTGAAACGGATAGTGAAGTGTACAAAGAGGGAGTATATTTGGCCGACCCAGTATCCGAGAACGAATCGCCAGAAGCAATGGTCGATGCGGTGTATAAAGCCACTAAAAAATACTTGATACGCAATAAGTTTGTAACCTTGGTAGGTGGAGAGCATAGTATATCTATTGGTTCTATCCGTGCTTTCAATGAAGCGTTTGATAACCTTAGTGTGTTGCATATAGATGCACATGCGGATCTACGTAAGGAGTACGAAGGCTCTAGTTATAACCATGCATGTGCAGTGTATGAAGCTAGCCAGACAACCAACTTGGTACAAGTAGGAATTCGTAGTATGGATAAATCAGAAACTACGATAATGGATCCAGAGAAAACATTTTTTGCCCATGAAATGGTAGATAACGAGTTTTGGATGGATAATGCAATCGATGCTTTGGGCGAGAACGTATTCATTACATTCGATTTAGATGCATTCGATCCTTCGATTCTGCAAGCTACTGGTACCCCAGAGCCAGGCGGATTGCTATGGTATGAAACCTTAGAGTTTTTACGAAGAGTGTTCGATGAGAAAAACGTTGTTGGATTTGATATAGTGGAGTTATGTCCTAACGAAAATCATCCAGCATCCAATTTTACTGCAGCAAAACTCTATTATAAAATGTTGAATTATAAGTTCGACACTCAAGATGATGATGACTTCGTTGATGAATACGAAGAGGAAGATTATGCTATAAATAAACCATTTTCAAAATTTAACGACACCGACGATGACGAAGAATATTAATAAAGGACCAATTTCACAATTTGTAGACAAATACTACTTACACTTTAATGCTGCTTCGCTTGTAGATGCTGCTAAAGGATATAATGAGCAATTAGCCAAGGGAGCAAAAATGATGGTAACCATGGCTGGGGCGATGAGTACTGCAGAGATCGGGAAGATTTTTGCGGAGATGATTCGTCAAGATAAAGTGCATATCATTTCTTGTACCGGGGCTAACCTCGAAGAAGATTTGATGAACCTAGTAGCGCATAAGCATTACGTGCGAATCCCGAATTATCGAGATCTTACTGCAAAGGATGAAAGAGAACTGATGGATAAAGGCTTGAACCGTGTAACGGACACTTGTATTCCTGAAGAAGAAGCATTCCGAAGACTTCAAAAACATGTTTTTGAAATCTGGAAAGATGCAGACAATAAAGGTGAACGCTATTTTCCGCATGAATTTTTATACAAACTCTTATTGAGCGGAGTATTGGAACAGTACTACGAAATAGATATTAAAGATTCGTGGATGTATGCTGCAGCTAAAAAGAATTTGCCAATTGTTGTTCCAGGATGGGAGGACAGTACGTTAGGAAACATCTTTACCAGTTATGTATTAAAGGGAGAATTAAAGGCAAGTACCATGAAATCTGGTATTGAATATATGACCTTCCTATCTAAATGGTATCCAGAAAACAGTCAAAACGGCGTAGGATTCTTCCAGATAGGTGGAGGTATTGCTGGAGACTTCCCGATTTGTGTTGTGCCAATGCTATATCAGGATATGGAGCAAACAGATACACCTTTCTGGAGCTACTT
>DATGSX010000020.1:0-16033 GCA_035302145.1 Flavobacteriaceae bacterium
CTCTTCAAAGAGGGACTTTTGTTCCGTGTAAATTAGTGTTCCCTCGCCTTGAAATTGTGTTTTAGGGGTGTGATGTAGCTTTGTTTACATCTCCCTAATCCTTTCTTCAAATAGAGACTTTTATTCTGTACACAGATTATTCCCTCCCTTTGAAATAGTGGGCTTGGGTGTAATGTAGCTTTGGTTACTTCTCCCTAAATCTCTTCAAAGAGGGACTTTTAATATGCAAGATGAAAAAGCAAATCAGTGTTTTGTACTAAAATTTGTATTAGCATCGGGAGATGCCAGTGATGTTAGTGGTTTTCATGATAATTCTTTCAGGCACGAAGTCAGGAGACTTAGCGCAGCTAAGCTCTTCGGAACCCAAAGCAATACGTGGGATGCGAGTTACAAACTCGCACCAGCGAAGGGATTTACGAGAGGGCGAGTGGGTGACTTGGAGAAAGGGAGAATTTACGATAGGACAAGAGAACGACTTTACAAAAAATCAAAATCACAGTTTGGAAAAACGTCTTTAAACTTTCTAACAAAGTATCTTCTAACCAGTTAAACGATTCACCACTGAATAGCCACAGGCTATGAAGCCAAAACTGATCCACTCATTTTGCGAAGCAAAATGGTCTGCTCTTCTAAAGCCAGTTTGTTGGCTTTAGAACCTGCTCTCTGGCGCATAGCGACAGACTGCTTTGCTATTCAATAAGGAAAACTTTGTCGAGATTAATCAAGTCAAAACTCAACCGTTCAGAAGCTTGCTTTTGAACACTCATTTGCTGTTTGCCTAAGGCAAACGCACTCATTTATCTTTAAGCTGCTAGCTGTTTAAAGAAACTCCTTTTTGTTTGAACCTTTTGGTGGTTTAGGATGCCTGCTCTCTGGCGCGAAACGACAGATTGCTTTGTTATCTTTAAAGAAAAGCCCTCATAAGAAAAAGCGGATCATAAATAAAGAAATATTTCGTACTTTCATTCACTATAGTCCAAATCTATCATTTTGAGAAAAAACATTTATTTATCTGCCTTTACTGTAGCTTTTTTCCTTTTAAGCTCTTGTGGCACAGGAAAGTTACAAGTTAATGGAATAACTCAGGAAGCATCTGTTCGAGAATACTCTGTACAATCAGTTATGTGGCAACAAAATGCTGCGGAATATCGTGCGTTATGCTATCAAGCATTCACTATTGCGAAGCTTCGTTTAGATCAGTTTTTAGAAAGCGACCAATGGGAAAGAGAAAAGCTTGCGATTGTAACTGATATCGATGAGACTATCTTAGACAATAGTCCCTATAATGCTAAATTAATTCAAGAAGATAAAGAGTATACGCAAGATTCTTGGAAAGATTGGACAGATAGGGTGGAGGCCAAAGCGATTCCTGGTGCTGTGGAGTTTTTAGATTATACAGCAAGCCAAGGTGTTGAGGTATTTTATGTTACCAATCGTAAGTTTAGCGAACGAAAGGCTACCTTAGAAAACCTGAAAAAAGAAAACTTTCCTTTTGCCGATAACAACCATTTACTGTTGCGTTCCGAAACCAGCGCTAAACAAAGTCGTTTCGATAAAGTAGCTGAAAACTATAAGATACTTTTGTTTATAGGTGATAATTTAGGGGACTTTTCCTCTGCATTTAACGTTTCCTCTTCGGCCGAACGAAATGAGTTAACCGACAATTTAAAAGAACGTTTCGGTTATGACTATATCGTCCTGCCAAACCCTATGTATGGTGATTGGGAAACAAATGGGATCTATGAAGGGAAATACGAATGGAATAATCGTGAAAAGGACTCGATACGTAAAGCAAAGATTTATGCTTATTAGCTCTATGTTGGCAAGCGAATTCTTTCGCTTTCCCATGATAGGTGGCTTCGTAACCTTCGGTTACTTTGCTTTTAGTCGTTTAGGATTTGGTTGAGGTTAAATCATAGTTAGTTTTAAAAACAAAAGCGTAGCATAATTCCTTCGGAATTGTAGGGTAGTTTTAAAAGCAACAAGTTGCTTTTAAAAGGAGTATATCGTTTTGCTTCGCAAAACGGATGGTTGAGTTTAACCAAGTCAAAACTCAACCGTTCAGAAGCTTGCTTCTGAACACGCATCTGCTGTTTGCCTTAGGCAAACGCACTCATCTATTTTTAAGCAACTTGTTGCTTAAAGATACTCCTTTTTTGTTTGAGCCTTATGGCACTTTAGGACGATAGCTTTGTCATTTTACGATTGTGAAGTCGAGTGGGAGGGAGAGTGGGCGAATCAGCAAATTAGCGAATCATTATAAAAACAAAAAAGCCTCAGATTTCTCTGAAGCTTTTTGTGACCTGACTGGGATTCGAACCCAGGACCCTCTCCTTAAAAGGGAGATGCTCTACCGGCTGAGCTATCAGGTCTTTTATTTTACGGTTGCAAACATAATAATCAAAACACTAATATCCTAATGGAAACGAAAAGAATATTTTAATTATTATCAGTTTGCTGTTAGATTATTGATAATTAGTTAATTGCCTGTTGCTTAATTGTGCCCGGAATGAGAGTCGAACTCATACGCTCTAATGAACACATGGCCCTCAACCATGCCTGTCTACCAATTCCAGCACCCGGGCAATAAAAAAAGTTAAACAACTAGGTTTAACTTCAATATTACAAGTATCTAAAAACAAAATACCTTGTGACCTGACTGGGATTCGAACCCAGGACCCTCTCCTTAAAAGGGAGATGCTCTACCGGCTGAGCTATCAGGTCTTAATTGCTGATTGAGGTGCAAATATAATAGCCTTTCTTGGAATTACAAACTATAAAAGGATTATTTTTGAAATCTTAATTTAAGAATGCGCCTAAGTCATTGATTTTAAGCTGCTAATAAATAAGAATTATGAAGTGTTTTTTAATAGGATATATGGGAAGTGGAAAGTCTAGCGTGGGAAAATGTCTAGCCAAAAATTTAGATATGCTTTTTTACGATCTAGATGCCTATATTGAAAAAGAAGAAAATCAGGCAATTACTGATATCTTCAAAACAAAAGGAGAAATTTACTTTCGACAAGTAGAACATCAAAAGCTAAAAAAGCTTCTCGAAAAAGATGAGTCCATGGTACTTGCTTTAGGAGGTGGAACGCCATGTTATGCTGGGAATATGGAGTTGCTTTCAGATAAGGGCACAAGTATCTATCTGCAATATCCAATCGAGGTGTTAGTAGCTAGATTATGGCAAGATAAAGAGTCGCGTCCTGTAATAGCGCACATAGAATCTAAGGCTATATTAGAGGATTTTATTAGAAAACATCTATTTGAGCGTAATCCATACTATATGCAAGCAACGCATACTATTAATCTAGAAAGCGAAACCATAGAGGAGGCTGCACAAAAAATTCAAGCTTTACTCCAAAAGAGCTAATGCTTTACCTTCGGAAAACTTAACCGCTACATTTTCATTAAGAGATGTAGATAATGAAATACCTTTATAATCAGCTTTTATAGGGTACCTCTTGTGATTTCGATCTACCAATACCACTGTTTTAAATTGTTTAAGTGGCACGTCTAAAAAATGCTTAACACCATAAATTAAAGTGGTTCCAGTATGGAGCACATCGTCAATCAAAACCAAAGATTGATTTTTATATTCCGAAACAGGGATACTTGTTGTTATTTCTTCTCTAGGTTCTTTCTTATTAATACTTACCTCACATAAGATAACCCGAAGTGGTGAAATAGTTTCAAGTTGCTCGGCAAGCATCTGAGTTAGAATATAGCCGTTTCCTACTATTCCAGCTAAAATCACTTGTTTCTCATCTACGTTAGCCTCATATATCTCGTAGGCTATTCGACAAATGCGCTGTGCTATCTGTTTATCGTTTAGGATAATTGTTTTCTCCATATTTAAAAATCTTCCTTTTGATCTCGGTTGCTGTTTAGATACTCTTCAATTGCTCTTCGATCCCTTTTAGTAGGGCGCCCTAGTCCTTTATTGCGGTAATATTGTTGTGTTTTTCGGTTCTGTTTAGCCTGTTCAATAGCTTCCCTTGGAGTAGTGTCTATTCGGTACTGGTCTACTAATTTAGCTCCTACGCGGGATTTCGGTAAGTCAATTACACGAAGCGTGTAGGTTATTTGATTTCTACGTACACTTATCTCATCGCCCACAAAAACGTCTCTAGCTGGTTTAGCCGATTTGTTATTTAATTTCACGGTTCCTCCCTTACATGCATTCGCTGCTTGATTTCTAGTCTTATAGTAACGAGTTGCCCACAAATATCTATCAATCCTCATTTTTCCTCTTAAATTAAAATCTGCGTTAATAAGCTAAACAAAAATACAAGAAAAATTGTATCTTGCCGCCAATAAAATTTAGATAATGAAGAAAGTAATCTTAACACTATTTGCCATAGCAGTACTTGGTGTGTCTTGTAAAAAAGATGATGACCATGAAGTAGAACCACCTAGAAATAGAGCGGAGGAGGCTATAGCTGCACAAAATGAAATTGAAGAGTTTTTAAGTAATTATGCTTATAACTACGAAGAGTTTGAAAATCCAAGTGAGGATTTTGACTACCGAGTGGTAATCGATAGTATAGAGGCAGGAAGTGATAAAACTCCACTTATTGAACAGGTTGACTACAAGATGTTGGAAGACCCTTATGAACCAGAAGTAAAGTATAAATTATATTATCTAAAAGTAGCACAAGGCGAAGGACCTGCCGTTGCTGATGCTGAAGTAGTACATATTACTTATGAAACTTGGCGATTGAGAACTGGTGAATTACTAGAGCGTACTAATAGTAGTCAACCAAAGCCATTTGTATTAGATAATATATATAATAACACCGGGTTAAAAGAAGTGCTAAAAGAATTTAATGCTGCAGATGGTTATATAGAAAATGAAGATGGTACAATTGTCTATGAGGGATATGGTATTGGTGCTGCATTTGTTCCTTCGGGCTTAGCATTTTATAATAATCCACCACTTGGTGCACCAATTGGATACTATAATCAACTTATCTATACTTTTCAGGTAAAAGGAGTTACCGAGAAGGAGGAAGAAGAGGAGTAAACTCTTAATTTAATTCATAAATAAAAAGCACGATACTAGTTATGGTATCGTGCTTTCTTATTTATGAATTAGTATAAGCTTATTCTATTTTCTAGCGATGACCTTTTTCGCTTTGGTTACAATAGCCTCTGCATTCAACCCATATTTTTCCATTAACTGTGCTGGTGTTCCCGACTCGCCAAAAGTATCATTGGTTGCTACAAATTCTTGTGGCGTTGGTTTACTAAGTGCTAAGGTACGAGCAACACTCTCACCCAATCCACCTAAGAAATTATGTTCTTCGGCTGTTACTACACATCCCGTTTTGCTTACACTATTTATTATGGCTTCCTTATCAAGAGGTTTTATTGTGTGAATGTTTATCACCTCTGCAGAAACTCCATTTTCTTTGAGTTTTTTAGCTGCTTCTAAAGCTTCCCATACTAAGTGTCCTGTGGCGATAATAGTTACATCACTTCCTTCTTGAAGTTTAATCGCTTTTCCGATTTCGAAAGGAGTATCTTCAGAAGTGAAATTCGGCACTGAAGGCCTTCCAAATCGCAAGTAAACCGGTCCTTCGTGCTCCGCTATAGCTATTGTTGCTGCTTTTGTTTGGTTGTAATCACATGGGTTGATTACGGTCATGCCTGGCAACATCTTCATTAAGCCAATATCTTCTAATATCTGATGGGTAGCACCATCCTCTCCTAAAGTTAAGCCGGCATGCGAAGCACAAATCTTCACGTTTTTTCCACTATATGCTATGCTTTGGCGAATTTGATCGTATACTCTTCCTGTAGAGAAATTGGCAAATGTTCCAGTAAATGGAATTTTTCCGCCAATAGTAAGTCCTGCTGCCATTCCCATCATATTGGCTTCGGCAATACCCACTTGAAAAAAACGCTCTGGATGATTGGCTTTAAATTCGTCCATCTTTAGCGACCCGGTTAAATCGGCACATAGGGCAACAACATTGGGATTCTTTTTCCCAAGTTCGGTTAGTCCTGCACCAAAACCAGAACGTGTATCAATATTTCCTGTATTTATATATTCTTTCATGCTCATGTTCTTTAAACTAAATGAAATCTTGCTTTAATTAATAGTCTCCAAGACTTGTTTCTGGATTTTGTGAAAGAGCAATTTCTAATTGCTCATCATTTGGAGCTTTTCCGTGCCATGCGTGTGTATGCATCATAAAATCTACTCCATGTCCCATAACCGTATGCAGCAATACACAAACAGGCTTTCCTTTACCTGTCCTAGACTTAGCTTCTGCCATTCCTTTTCGAACGGCGTCTAAATCATTTCCTTCTTCAATATCCAAAACATCCCAACCAAAAGCTTCTATCTTTTCTCTTAGATTTCCTAATGGGAGTACATCATCGGTACTTCCGTCAATTTGTTGTTTATTATAATCTACCGTTACAATTAAATTGTCTACTTTATTTCCAGCAGCATACATAAGTGCCTCCCAATTTTGTCCTTCCTGCAATTCCCCATCTCCACAAAGGGTATATACCAAATGAGTGTCTTTGTTTAGTTTTTTGGCTTGCGCCGAACCTATAGCTACTGAAATACCTTGACCTAAGGATCCCGAAGCAACTCTCACTCCTGGTAATCCATCGTGTGTAGTAGGATGACCTTGCAGTCTAGAATTTAACAGGCGAAAGGTTTTTAACTCCTCTACTGGAAAATAGCCAGAGCGTGCTAGTGTACTATATAGTACTGGAGATATATGTCCGTTGGATAAGAAAAATAAATCTTCCCCTTTATCCTCAACGGTAAAAGGTTGTTTGGTTTGTAAAACCTCTTGGAAAAGTGTCACGAAAAATTCTGTGCACCCTAAAGAACCACCTGGATGTCCAGAGTTTACCGCATGTACCTGGCGAAGGATGTCTCTTCTTACCTGGGTTACAAGTTCTTCCATTTTTGTTGTGTTTACCATATTTTATGTATAAGTATGTAGTTTTGTTGCCCAAAAATACAGCTTTTATGTAAGTGTTACAAAGTAGACGATGCCAATTTTGAAGAATCATAGGCTTATCAAGCATCTGTAAAATCCACTATCCAATATGGCAGGTCAAACCGATAAACCTTGTATCTTTGCAGTTGCTTTAAAAAGAGAGTATGGAATTTGAATTGAAAGCTACAGATGCAACGAGTCGAGCAAGGGCAGGTACAATAACCTTAGACCATGGACCTGTAGAAACACCGATCTTTATGCCGGTGGGAACATTGGGAACTGTAAAAGGAGTACATCAACGAGAGTTGAAAGAAGAAGTTAATCCAGATATTATTCTAGGCAACACCTATCACTTATACATGCGTCCACAAATGGATATTATAGAAAAGGCTGGTGGGTTGCATAAGTTTATGAATTGGGATAGGAATATTTTGACGGATAGCGGAGGATTTCAAGTATATTCTCTGTCCGATAATAGAAAGATTACAGAAGAAGGTGTGAAATTCCAATCGCATATAGACGGCAGCCGTCATTTGTTTACGCCAGAAAATGTTATGGATGTACAGCGAACCATTGGAGCTGATATAATAATGGCTTTTGATGAGTGTACTCCATATCCTTGCGACTTGGACTATGCTAGAAACTCTATGCACAGAACCCATAGATGGTTGGATAGATGTATTGCTAGGTTTGAAGAAACAGAGAATAAGTACGAGCATAACCAAACTTTATTCCCAATAGTACAAGGAAGTACCTATAAGGATTTGCGTAAGGAGTCGGCAGAGTATATAGCGAGTAAAAACGCTCAAGGAAATGCTATTGGTGGTTTGTCGGTAGGAGAGCCTACAGAGGTAATGTATGAAATGACCGAAGTAGTTACAGGTATACTTCCAGAAGACAAACCAAGGTATTTAATGGGCGTAGGAACCCCAATAAATATTTTGGAGAATATTGCGTTAGGAATAGATATGTTCGATTGCGTGATGCCTACGCGAAATGGAAGGAACGGAATGCTTTTTACTGCAAATGGGACTATAAATATTAAAAATAGAAAATGGGCGGACGACTTCTCAGTTATTGATGAAGCTGGGTACACATGGGTAGATACCGAATATTCCAAGGCTTATTTGCGACATTTGTTTTCTGTAAATGAAATGTTAGCAAGACAAATCGCATCGATTCACAACCTTGGTTTTTATCTTTGGTTGACTAGGGAAGCAAGAAGGAGGATTTTAGCAGGAGATTTCACCCAATGGAAAAACAAGATGGTAAAACAAATGGATAACAGGCTCTAAAATGTTGAGTATACTCGATAGATATATATTAAAACGTTATTTAGGAACTTTCGTGTTGCTGTTGTTGCTGTTTATCCCTATTGGAATAACAGTAAACTTAGCTGAAAAGATAGGAAGAATTCTAGAAAACGAGGTGCCGTTCGTAGAAGTAGCAAGGTACTATTTGAACTTTACGATTTACTTTGCAAACCTTCTATTTCCATTGTTTTTGTTTTTATCCATTATATGGTTTACTTCAAAACTAGCAAATAACACCGAGATTATAGCGTTTTTAAGTAGTGGTGTATCTTTCTCTCGGTTTTTGCGTCCCTATATAATTGGAGCTACTATAGTATGTGCCTTTGCACTAATATTAGGAATGTACTTAGCACCAAAAGCCAGTAAAGGTTTTAATGAGTTTAAATATGAATACTTAAAAAAAGGAAACAAAGATCGAAGTCAAACAAATGTTTATAGTCAGCTAAATGAGAACGACTTTATATATGTGAGTTACTTTAATACCAGAAATAATACGGGGAATGATTTTACTTTAGAACATTTCGATGGCATTGACATGAAGTATAAAATAAACGCGTCACGTATTGTTTACAATCCAGATAGCACTTACACATTGTATAACTATGAAAAAAGAATAGTTGGAGAGTTCGATGATATAATCGAAAAACAATATCGATTAGATACAGTATTGAACTTTACAATAGATGAACTAACGCCAGTAGAGTATATAGCAGAAACACTAAGCTTTACAGAACTTAATGAGTTTATAAAAAGGGAGCAGTTGCGTGGTTCGTCACACATTAATAGATATAAAGTGGTTCAGTATAGACGCTGGAGTCTTCCAGTTTCGGCCTATATACTTACTATTATAGCTGTATCTGTTTCTTCGGTAAAAAGACGCGGTGGAATGGGAATAAACCTAGTGATAGGAATCAGCATTGGTATGATCTTTATCTTCTTCGATAGAATATTCGGAACAATGGTAGAGAAAAGTAGTTTCTCACCTTTTATAGCGACTTGGTTCCCCAACTTTCTTTTTAGTCTACTTGCAATTTATCTCTTAAGAAATGCTAAACGATAGAGTTCGTAATCATCTCCATTTACATCTTATTGTTTTTATATGGGGATTTACGGCAATTTTAGGTGCGCTAATCACTATTGGAGCAGAAGCACTTGTGTGGTATAGAATGTCGATAGCTGTCATTCTCATGTTTATATACACGCGTTTTATCAAAAAAGAAAACTTAGCTCTTACGCCCAAAGAGTTAGCTAGATTTCTATTAGGTGGTATACTGATTTCCTCGCATTGGCTTGCCTTTTTTTTAGCGATAAAAGTCTCAAATGTATCAGTTACATTAGCCACATTGTCTACCGGTGCATTTTTTGCCTCAATCTTGGAACCTATTTTCTATCGTCGACGAATTGTTTATTACGAGATTCTTTTTGGGCTATTAGTCATTATAGGATTATATACCATGTTTAGAGTAGAAACAGAATATGGCCTGGGTATTGCTTTAGCTTTATTGGCTGCTTTGTTAAGTGCCTCATTTTCTATTTTAAACGGAAAGCTTATACAGGAACATAAGGCGTCGGTTATATCGCTTTATGAAATAGGCTTCGGCGTAGTGTGTCTAAGCATTTACATGGCATTCACTGGTGGGTTTAACCCTTCTTTTTTTGAAGTATCTTTGTCAGATTGGACATATTTATTGATATTGGGCTCGGTTTGTACGGCGTATGCGTTTATCGCATCGGTACATGTAATGCGATGGATAAGCCCTTATACGGTGATGCTGACAATAAATTTAGAACCTGTATACGGGATTTTAATGGCATTAGTTATTTTTGGCGATGAGGAAAGCATGAGCTCAAGTTTCTACTTAGGAGCCGCTATAATCCTAATTACCGTGATATTAAATGGTGTGCTAAAAAATAGATTAGAAAGAAAGAGGGGGAGAATAGAACAGTCATAAAAACAAAAACTATATATTTGTATTCTGAGAAAAGAATACATTAGATACAAAATATTATGGAGTATTTAGATTTTGAGTTGCCCATTAAGGAGCTACAAGAACAGTATAATAAAGCATGTAGGATAGGTGAGGAGAGTGATGTCGATGTATCTAATACGTGCCGACAGATAGAAAAGAAACTCAATGATATAAAGAAAGAGATTTACGATAACCTAACACCATGGCAACGAGTACAGTTGTCACGTCATCCAAATCGCCCATATACATTAGATTATATCAAGGCAATGTGTGGTGATACCTTCTTGGAACTACATGGTGATAGAACATTTAAGGACGATAAAGCAATGGTAGGAGGCCTGGGAAAAATAGGTGATCAATCTTTTATGTTTATCGGACAACAAAAGGGACACAATACCAAGACTAGACAATACAGAAACTTTGGAATGGCTAATCCAGAAGGTTATCGTAAAGCACTACGCCTTATGAAATCTGCTGAAAAGTTTGGTATTCCAGTAGTAGCTCTAATCGATACGCCTGGCGCTTACCCAGGATTGGAAGCTGAAGAGCGAGGACAAGGTGAGGCTATTGCGAGAAACCTCTTAGAGATGACTCGACTAAAAGTTCCGATTATCGTGGTGATAATTGGTGAAGGTGCTTCTGGAGGTGCATTAGGAATAGGAGTAGGTGATAGGGTATTGATGCTGGAAAATACTTGGTACTCGGTTATATCGCCAGAAAGCTGTTCGTCTATACTTTGGCGTAGTTGGGAACATAAAGAAAGAGCAGCCGAAGCATTAAAGCTTACTGCTACAGATATGAAGATAAATAAACTTATCGATAAAATTATTAAGGAGCCATTAGGCGGTGCCCATAGCGATAGGTATACTACTTTTAAAACAGTAGAAAAGGAAATCTTGAAAGTTTATGGCGAATTAAAGAAATTGTCACCAGAAAAACTAGTAGAGAAAAGGATGAATAAATATCTTGATATAGGGGTGTATAAGGAATAATCTAAAAGCATCCTCTTAGAGTTTTAAGAAAATCCGAAGCAAATGTCCTTCGGATTTTTTTTCAATCCACATTAAAAACCTCTATATTTATAAGACGTATTTATGGGTATAATACTTGTGTAATGCGTAATCTTAAATCAATTAAAACAGTACTATAATCTTATGGAAAAAGCGCAAACCAAGCCAGAGCGTGCCTCTGCAACTTCTCCAGTAATTTCCCTAGAAAGAGGGAAAATTCCACCACAAGCAGTAAATCTTGAAGAGGTGGTACTGGGCGCTATGATGATCGATAAAAAGGGAGTAGATGAGGCTATAGATATATTACATCCAGATGCTTTTTATAGCCAAAAACATCAGGCTATATATGAGGCAATACTGCAATTGTTTGAATCTGGTGAACCTATTGACCTACTAACAGTAGCTAATAGACTTAGGCAAAATAAAAAACTAGAAGTAGCGGGCGGAGAGTTTTATTTAGTGCAGCTAACACAAAAAGTGTCCTCTTCTGCCCACATCGAGTTTCATGCTCGTATTGTATTGCAAAAATATATTCAGCGTAGTCTTATAAAAATTTCAAGTGAGATTATCCATGATTCTTACGATGAGACAATAGATGTTTTTGATTTGCTCGATACGGCAGAAAGCAAACTTTATGATGTTTCCCAAGGTAATTTACAAAGTAGTGTTCAAACAGCACAAAACCTTGTAATACAGGCAAAAAGGAATATTGAGGAAATTGCAAATAAAGAAGGTTTATCGGGAATACCTTCTGGATTTACGAAACTGGATAAACTTACTTCTGGATGGCAACCTAGTGATTTAATAATTATCGCAGCTAGACCAGGAATGGGAAAAACAGCACTTACGCTTTCCATGGCTAGGAATATGGCCATAGACCATAATGTACCGGTGGCTTTCTTTTCGTTAGAGATGTCATCGGTCCAGTTAATCACACGTCTTATTTCTTCCGAAACCGGCTTGAGTTCCGAAACACTGCGTACAGGTAACTTAGAGAAACATGAGTGGGAGCAACTTAACGTTAAAGTAAAAGACTTAGAAGCAGCACCCTTATATATTGACGATACCCCGTCGTTATCCATATTCGATTTACGAGCAAAAGCTCGACGCTTGGCCTCGCAGTACGGCATTAAAGTGATTATGGTAGACTACTTGCAATTAATGACTGCAGGTGGTAATCACAAAGGTGGTAACCGAGAACAAGAAATATCTACCATATCTAGAAACTTAAAAGCCCTAGCAAAAGAATTAAATGTACCAGTAATTGCATTGTCACAGCTTTCACGAGCAGTAGAAACACGTACTGGAAGTAAACGACCTATTTTATCGGACTTACGTGAATCGGGTGCAATAGAACAGGATGCAGATATTGTGTCGTTTATTTATCGTCCAGAATATTATAAAATCGACGAGTGGGATGATGATGAAAGAAGCCCTACCGAAGGACAAGCAGAGTTTATTGTAGCAAAACATCGTAATGGTGGGTTGGATGAAATTCGTTTAAAATTTATTGGGAAATACGGAAGATTCGAAAACTTAGAAGACCATGTATTCCCAACCGAAATTCACTCAAGCATGAACCAAGATATCGATGGATTATCTGCTGGTTTTCCACCTGCAGACGACGTGTTTGGGAATTCTAACTCAGGAAATGACGACATTCCATTTTAATCATAAACAAAACAGTTAAGTTTATACTAGTTAAAAATTATGATTCGTAGCTTTTTATTTACTCTCTTCTTTTTCATAAGCTTCACATCTTGGGCTTCATATTTATTGATTCCAATGGATGCAGAGTCGCAAAGCGAGCATTTAAAAGCTTATGGAATTGCCTATTGGGTTTTGGATCATGGCGAAGAAGTTCAGTGGTTGCTTAATTATAGAGGAGGATCGTTTTTAGTTTCTGATAAAAGCAGAACACAAAGAGAATTGACTATACGAGGAGTGGATTATGAGGTAGTATCTACTGCCCAAGCTATGCAAATTTTAGATGAGGTGCGTAGTCCTTCAAAAAACATGGATGCTATTCTACTAGAAACAGCACCAAAAATAGCAGTGTATTCACCTTCAGGTAACATGCCCTGGGACGATGCCGTTACTCTAGTGTTGACGTATGCTGAAATACCATATACAGTAATATACGATAAAGAAGTACTTGATGATGAATTATTGTTGTACGATTGGTTGCATTTACATCATGAAGATTTTACTGGGCAGTATGGTAAGTTTTATAGAGCATTTCGAACAGCTCCTTGGTATATACAGGGTAAAAAAGATGCCGAAGCATTAGCGCAATCTTTAGGTTTTGACAAAGTATCGGAAGCAAAACTAGCCGTAGTTCTTAAAATTCGAGATTTCGTAGTTGGTGGAGGGTTTATGTTTGCTATGTGTAGTGCAACCGACACATTTGATATTGCTCTGGCAGCACAAGATGTTGATATATGTGAGCCTATGTTCGATGGTGATGCAAGCGATCCTGGTTATCAAAGTAAGATCGACTATTCCCATACCTTTGCTTTTACCGATTTCATTTTGGAACGAGATCCAATGGTATATTCGTTTTCGTCTATTGATACTACGAACGATAGAAAGGTTAAAAAAGACAATGACTATTTCCGATTGATGGATTTCTCTGCTAAATGGGATCCAATTCCTACTATGTTAGTTCAAAATCACACGGCTTTAGTGAAAGGATTTTATGGACAAACCACAGGATTTCATAGGGATCAAATCAAATCGAATGTTTTGATTATGGGAGAAAATAAGGCTGCTGGTGAAGCTAAATATATACATGGGGTACGTGGAAAGGGATTCTTTACTTTTTATGCAGGTCACGATCCTGAGGATTACCAACACAAAGTAGGAGACCCAAAAACGGAATTAGAATTGCATCCTACATCTCCAGGCTATAGGTTAATTTTAAATAATATTCTTTTTCCTGCAGCAGAAAAGAAGGATCAAAAAACCTAATCAAGGTTTTTCATAAAATGTTTTTGGGGGCATAATCATCAATTCCACACGCCGATTTCTTTGTTTTCCTTCTTCCGTATCATTGTCACTTATGGGTTTAGTCTTCCCAAATGAACGGACTTCCATGCCGATGTATAGAGGGTTGCTCGTGTTATTTGCCATGTCATTTAAATAATCCATAACGGATTGTGCTCTATTATATCCAAGCACATCATTATATGCTGCTGAAGCATCACTATCTGTATGTCCATCTATTTGTACAAAAGCGTATGGCATTAGTTTAAGAATATCCGCCACTTTAGCCAAAGTTTCTTTGGCTTCAGGTTTTATATTAAACTTATCTGAGTCAAATAAAACACTTGCAGATAGATTAAATTTTAATACTCCGCCAATAGCACCAACAGCATCGATATCGGCACCTGGAGTAGGACCACGACAGAAATCCCCTAAGTCGGTTATTCTAACATAATAATATACTTTGTTTTCTGTACGTACGCGTTGTGACTTACCAATGTCTATAGAACACGTGCTTCCTGGAAGTGTTCCTATATAAATCCAATCCTCACCGTCTGAAGAAATTTCAACTGTAAAAGATTCTACTGAAGGTCCGATTTCAAAAAAATATAAATCATCCCCTTCAATATCGATAAAACCATTGCTAATAAACTGCAAAGTGAGTTGTCCTTTGCAACCTAACGATACATAGGAGTCGTCTTTGTAATAATCATAGTCTGGTTCGCCTAAGGCACGTTCAGGATGGGTGTAAAGTGGAAGTGGAGCAGGAATGCCCGGTACATAAGAAACAACTGAATCGGCAAATGCCATGTTACCTAATGGTAGGTAAATACTTTTATTGTTATGTAAAATATAGGTCTTCTGTAAGTGGATACTATCAGTTTGAATTTGTCCTAATGCGGTGCCATTAAAACAAATCAACAACAATATAATCTGAATATATTTCTTCCAACCCATACCTATAAATATAAGAAAAGCCCCTTGATTGTTCAAGGGGCTTTAATAATATATTTTGAGATACTATGGTTTAACTTACTTTACTTTATCTACTACTGCTTTAAAAGCTTCAGGGTGGTTCATTGCTAAATCAGCTAGAACTTTTCGATTTAATTCGATTCCTTTAGCTCTTGCTTTACCCATAAACTGTGAGTAAGATAAACCGTGCTGACGTGCACCAGCGTTTATACGCATAATCCACAAGCTGCGGAAATTTCTTTTCTTTTTTCGTCTATCACGATACGAATACTGCATTGCCTTATCGACAGCATTTTTCGCAACGGTATAAACATTTTTTCTGGCACCGTAGTACCCTTTTGATTGCTTCAGAATCTTTTTTCTTCTTGCTCTAGAAGCAACTGCATTATTTGATCTTGACATAATTATTGTTTTTTTGTAGCAGGCGATCTAGTTTATCTAGATACTTTTGGTAATCTTACCGCCATACTCCATGGTTAATGTTTAAGTTTTACAAAACCGTAAAAACACTATTACTTCAAACGAAGCATGTGTTTCACATTGTTTTCGTCTGCCTTAGATACTAAACCAGACTTTGTTAATCTTGCTTTACGCTTTTTGGTCTTCTTCGTTAGAATATGACTTTTAAAAGCGTGCTTTCTTTTTATTTTTCCAGTACCAGTAAGCTTAAAACGCTTCTTTGCACTTGAATTTGTTTTTTGTTTGGACATTTTTTCCTTTTTATATACTATCTCAAAAATATATTATTTCTTTATAGGAGTGATAAACATATTCATACGTTTACCTTCCATTCTTGGCATTTGCTCTAC